>JBDTZD010000291.1:0-17024 GCA_040005335.1 Pyrinomonadaceae bacterium
AATTTCTTTCGCGTTTTCGTCTTCGATACGAACCGTCACCTGAGAATTGACTTTGCCATTTAAGACAATGCTGACAGTGTTTTTATCCGGATCATAAACGGGCGGATACGGATCTTTAAGTTCAGCCGCAAGATAATCTTCTTTAACGAGTGCGCCACGCAGGCGCTCGACATCAGCGGTTAATTTTTCACGCGTATAAAATTCACCCGGTTTTAGTTTTAGGTCTTTTCTAATTTTGCTGGCGTCAAAACCTGTAATGTTGATAGCGAAGTCTTCAACGCGAGCCTGTTCATTCGGCGCCACGTTAAATGTCACATTATTGCGGGCATCGCGCTGACTCGGAGGCGTGTAGGAATATTCGACCGTAGCTTTGAAAAAACCGCGTTCGCGCAGATAATTTTGGATTGCGTCGGCGCTTTGCTGGACGGCTCGCTCGGTAACGACAGCGTTAGTAGTCAATAAATTTAGTCGCAATAATAATTCAGCTTCGCTCACCTTCTCGCCTGTCGTTGCCCCAACGTTGATAGTAACCTGGTCAATGAGGGTCGTTCGCCGAATGACAAAGCGTAAAATTACAGTGCCCGCCGCGGGCGGAGTCTGGCTTTCGATAACCTCAATTCGCGCCGAGGCAACGCGCTTTGAATCAAACAGAGCTTGGAGGGCTTCACGGTTTTTGACCGCTGAAAATTTGGCGGAAGAATTCTCAGGGATGACATTGCGAACAATTGACTCAAATTGGTCAATCACGGCTTGTGTTTGCGGAGACTTGTCCAAGACAATTTGAATCTCGGAAATCGGCTGACCTTCATAACTTGTTTGCCCCAACGCCAATAACGGAAACATCAAACAGACCAGGCACAGTATGACCACAGAGGAAACTGAGGTTGAAAAAATGGATGTTGAAAGAAAAATTTCTACTACTTTGTGTACTCGGATCATTCCTTTTTTCTCAGTGTCCTTGGTGCCCTTTGTAATCGTTCTTTGATTAAAACCTTTTTCTTAATCTAACTTCAAAACTAAAATTGTCCGGTCGGCGCGTGACGTTTGAAAGCGGCGCCTGCTCATACTGCGCGACAAAGGAAATACGGTTTGAAACACGGTATTCGAGCGCGATGATTTGGTTTCGATCTTCACTTAAATTGGTTGAATAAGTGACAGACAGATTGCGGTTGATCTGTCGCCCCACCGTCAGCCGCGCCGACGGATTAATGCCGCGCTGCCCGGCTAAAACCGGGTTAATCTCAAACCGGTTGAGCCCGAAAAGCCTGTCAGTGGCTTTGCGAATCGGCTGATTAATGAGCGCGTCCGTCACAAGATCTGCCGCCGTGTTTAAGCCCGTTTGCGCAAAGGTCGGAATTCCGCCGGCAGAATTTGAGAGACTGCCTGTCGTCACGAGCGAGACGACATCTGCCTGCGGCAGAGCCGGATTTGAACGGACGTTGATTGTCAAATTATTCGGGTCGTTAATCGCCCCGACAGCTTCGAGGAAAACTTGATAACCGCCGATGTCGGATTCGCCTTGAAAGTTGACGATTGGCGAAGCGTCCAATTGTGACGGAAAATCAATTGTGGCGCGGGTAATATCGTAACGTTTATCGTTGAGTAAAACGATTGTGCCGCCGGTCGCCGTAATTCTGCCTGTGATAATTGGTTCGTTAACGTCGCCGGTCACATGCAAATCAAGCGAACCGGTCAAATCGGCGATGTTATTACGAACGATCAGCGCATCGCGTCCGGTAATTCGCAAATCAAGCTGCGGTATGCCGAGAGAGGGTTCGCCCGTCCCAGTCGAAATTGAACTTGTCCGGCGGGTGCTAACAATGTCGGCTAAATCCAAATCGCGAGTGTATTCGGCACGACTAGCATAGATATCGCCGGAAATAATCGAAAGAAACTGCCCGCTGCTGCTGCGCCGGCCGCTAATTTGAATCTCGGCGTCGCCGGTGGTGCGAAAATCCTGTGGCAGACGAGCCGTCACGTCGTTGCCGCGCACATCCAGGCGGTAACTTTGAACCTCTAAATTTTCGAGCAAAATACCGCCTGAGGCGATTACAGTGCCGCCGCCCAGACGTGCTTCGAGCCGCTCGATTTGAGCTTGATTCGATGCAAACAAAATACGCCCTTTGATGCCAGTAAAAGTTGTTCGTTCGTTGCTGATAATCGTTGTAAATGTCGCATTGTTCAAAACGGCCGAACCACTTAGACGAGTGCTTCCGCTCGCTCCAAAAAGCCGGACTGAGACATCAGCCAGGCCACCGAAAAATTGATTATTTGAAATAAAATTGAGAACGCGCAAATTAATCGTGCCGTCAGCCGTTAAATCGCTTTGTCCCGCTCCGGCAAAAACCGCCGTGCCGTTGATGCGCAAATCTGAACCGGTACCGATCAAATGCGCATTGTCAATGCTCACCGCCGAAGGCGAAAAACTTACCTTGAGCGGTTCAGCTATTGAAAGCACGGCATCCTGAATTTGTACTGTCAACTGTGAAAACGCCGCCTCGCCGCGCAGATTTTCGGTTGAGAAAACAAGCTCGCCCTTTGTGTTGCGCGTTCGCAGCGTGCCGCCAAAAGTCGCGTTACCGGTCGCCCGCCCGCCAAGCGCAACCGTTTCCGCTTGAGGCAAGAGAGCCGCAAAGGGTGTGAGGTCGGTATCGTTAAACGCAGTTTCAGCCTTAAAGGGCAGCGTCGGGTCGGCGAAATTGACGTTTGCCAAAACGGTTTGCTGCTGCCCGTTTAAGGTTGCCGTAACGTTTGCAGTTAACTGCTGATTCTCAGTTTTGCCTGTAAAACTGACATCTCCAATAGCGCGATTATCAAGCGCGATTTCGTTGCCTTTGCCATTAAAATTAATGTTAAAGCCGGAGAAATCCAGTTCACCTGCCTTGGTATAAGCAATTGCGCCCGCGCCGTGTGCCGCAAAGTTTATGGCTCCAGCGAGATTTGGCGGATTCTCCCCAAAAAATCCGCGTAAGCGTTCAAGCGGTAAATTCTCGCCCGTTGCATCCAGGTTGAATCTGGCGTTTTCGCGGTCGTAATTACCACTGACATTTAAAACTCCGCTGCCGGCGCGGGCTTCGAGGCGGTCAATCAAAATATTTGAGTTTTGAAATGTAACTTTGGAAGCAAGACTGTCAAAACGCTCTCCGCCAATGGTGCCACCGTCCGAATTTATTTCCGCAGTCCCGTTCAGATTGTTTGGAACGCCCGTCAGATTTACTTGACCGGAAGCTTTAGCATCGGTGTTTTTAAGAGCGGCTGGGAGTGAATCCTGGATCGGCAGGGCAGCCAGCAAATTGCCGATATTAACCTGGTTCAAAGTCGCGTTGACAGCGATATTATTGGTATCACCGTTCGGAATCTGCAAATCAAATTTAACCTCTCCACCATCCGGCTGTGTCAGCTGCCCGTTATTAAGAGCGATTGTGTTGCCATTCACAGCCAAATCAGTAACGAGCGCGCCGAGCGTGCGGTTATTCGCCATAATTGAGCCAAGGTTGGCGCGACCTATGACTTTTGGGTTAGTTAAATTGCCGGTCAATGTTCCGTTGAAAACAAAATTCCCAGCGAGTTCGATTTTATTGTTGGCAAGCTGTTTATCGAGATCAGGCGCGATGTTTAAGACAGAGATTAATTGTTGCAGTTCTTTTGCATCACTCGAATCGAGCGCGATTTGTAAATTTGAATCCGAGCCTGCCAGGTCAAAACGTCCCGAAGCGTTTAGTTCGCTCTGGGTTGTTTTGAAATTAGCTGTCTCAACATCAAACAATCCGTTAGTCGCGCGAAGCCCAAGTTTGCCGGTAACAGGGACGCGCCCTCCGCGCTCATCGCTTCCGGCTTCAGCCAAAACATCCGCGTTAAGCGTTCCGCTGGCCACGCGGTAATTCAAACCGGGAAAGGTTAGATTAACCGTACCGCTGGTTTTTCCGGCGACCGCGACAACCTGCCCGCCTGAGAGAGCAAGAATTTTAGAGATCTCAACATTCTCAAAATTTGCGGCAATCCGCGAGGCGTCGCGCCCCTCATATGTAATCGTAGCGTTGCCGTCAATGTTGCCTTCGAGAATTTGGGCATTGAAATTTTTGAGTTCAACTTGCCCGCTCGTCGCCGTCACCTGAGCGGTTGCCGCGCCGATATTAATATTGCCTAAAACGCCGCCGCCGAGTGATAAGTCCGCGCTCGCGCGGTAACGCCCCGAAGGTTCAACGACGAAAATTGGACGCACCAGTTTGACGTTTTCGAGTTTTCCGCCCTGAGGTAAATTCTGGCTGCGATTGAGCGCAATGTTGCCGGCGTTGATGTCACCGGAGCTGCCTTCAATTCGGCTGCCAACAATTTTGAGACGAACTCCGGCGATATTCAAACTTCCGAGCGTGGCTTGATCTGTGTTAACGCCGCCGACTTGAACGCTGTTTGCCACAACGTTAGTTATGTTGCCGTTATTTTCAACCACAACATTTCCGGCGCGAAGATTGGTGACAGTTGCGCCCTGTGCTTGCAAATTCGCGGCAGTCACGTTTCCAGCGTTGGCCGTCAAAGAATTTCCGCGAGCTTTGACGCGGACGTTTGCGGCATTCAAACCGCGTACTTTCGCGCCGCTCGAATCGAGGTTCGCGGCTTGCAGGCTGCCGACTTCGACATTGGTTACGCTGCCCGTATTTTTCAAGCGGACGTTTGACGCATTGACACCCGTTAAGCTCGCGCCCCGCGCCACAACCGAACCAGCGCGAAGATTCGCTACCGTCGCATTTGTGATTCCGTTTGCATTAGAAATCTTCGCTTTACTGGCTCGCAGATTGCGTACCTTGGCATTGAAAGCATCAAGCGAATTAGCTGAAACGCTGCCAACATCGGCAGTTAGTTTAGAGTCGCGATATTCGGCAACGGCATCGGCTAAAACTAGATTCGCAATTTTGCCGCCGGGAATTCGCGCGGCGGCAGCTTGCAAATCTCCTAGATAGCGGAAATCCGTTCCCGTGCCCATCACTTTTCCGGCGAGCTGCAGCGTGTTTAATTCAAAATCTCCGGCATTGAGCATTTCTGCAACTGCTTTGCCATTTGCTTCATAAACATTAGATTGTCCGGCAACTGAAGCGTTAACGCGTAAACCTTTTAACCGGACGTTATCGGCGGCGAGCGCGTCCGACTGAATTGCGCCGGTCGCAGTCCATTTATCACCTTCACCTTCGACTGTTCCGTCAAAATTGCCGAATCCGCGCAATGCCTGTTCAGTTTTGAAAGTCTCGGCAGTTTTTTGCAAATCAACGGTTGAAACGACGTTGAGCTTGTATTTCAGTTTTTCCCAATTTTCGAGTTTGCCGCTCAAGCGCGATTCGGTAAACGGAGTTTTAAGATTTAATTCCGCAATTTCGGCGTAGGATTCCGTCGCCACTCCTTTGACCGTGACATCAACCGGCTCGATCGGTTTGTCATCAACAGTAAAAAGTGAGTTAGTTGCTGCTAAATCAAATTTGAAACGACGGTTTTCAACTTCTCCTTCGGATTTGCTCAAACCAGCATCCGGTTCAATAAACAAACGAACATTTCTGGCTTCGCCCGACAGTTTGCGTTCTAAATCACCGTAGTGGACGAGCGAGTTCTTAAGCAAAAACTTCATCGAAGAATACGAAAACGTCAGATTTGATTCTTCTTGTTCGGGAACCTTGAGACGAGAAAAGTTTGAGCGTCCCTGTTCGTCAAACTTAACCCAAGCTTCGAGACCTTCAATTTCGGTTGAATCAAGCCTGATGTTGCGTCGCAGATTGATGGCGTACAAATCCGTGACGGTAGCATCGAGTTTGATTGAATCAACTTTCGCTAACAGTTCACTCGTTTCTTTATCGTAAAATTTGACATCGCGCATTGAAATGCCGATCGGGGCAAATGTTTGATGAAACTCACCGATTTCGGTTTTGACTCCGACTTTATCCATTTGCGCGACAAAATTTTGTTCGATGTAACGCCCGACATAACCGGTTCGCACTGCCACGAGACCTGCGACGAACAATAAAATTAGTAAAACCAAGGGGATGCCGACGAGCAAAGCAATACTTCGCGGCGACAGCCAAGCCCGCCGCTTTGGGCGCAAAGATTCTTCCGGCGCATTTGCGCTCGGTTCATTCTCTCCGCTTGTTTGGCTTGTCTCGCGCGTTTCTGCGGGGTCGCGGTTTTGTTCGTCAGCCATAACTTTATTAACGGACAATGGAAAACTGAAAATGTAAAATTTTGAAGGGAGATATCTTCATTATCCGTTTTCCATTTTCCATTGTCCATTGTCCGTTAATTTCCATTGTCTATTATCCGTTAAATAGGCACATTTTCGATTACTTCTAATTCGAAACCTTCGAGAGCGTTGACGCGGGGCGGATGATTCGTGAGCAGACGAATTTGCCGCAAACCCAAATCATGCAGAATTTGCGCGCCCACTCCGTAATCGCGGTTGACGCCGTAGCCCGTAATGCGCGTCGCTTCCGAGAAGGTCATGTTTTGCTCCTGCATCAATTTGTAAGTTTCTAACTGGCGGACGAGTCCTAAATTATTCTCGCGCTGCCGCAGATACAAAATCACGCCGCGCTTTTCTTCGGCAATTTTTCGCAAAGCGTTTTGCATTTGCGTTCCGGCCGCGCCAATGGTTGAGCCAAACATTGTAAAAGTGATGTTTTCAGTTTGGACACGCACCAAAACCGATTCATTTGTTGATAAATCGCCTAAAACCATTGCTAAGTGTACGTCGTCGTTAACAATGTTTCGGTACGCAACTGCACGAAAGTCTCCATACACGCTGGGCAGAATGGTTTCCACGACGCGCTGCACGAGAGCTTCCTTTTGCATCCGGTAGCGAACCAGATCGGCAACCGAAATAATTTTTAAATCATGTTTTTGAGCAAAGTTTTCAAGCTGGGGCATTCGCGCCATTGTCCCGTCATCGTTCATGATTTCGCAAATCACGCCTGCTGGATTCAGTCCGGCAATTCGCGCCATATCAACGCTCGCTTCGGTTTGACCAGGGCGCACGAGCACCCCGCCGTTCCGAGCGCGAAGCGGAAAAATGTGACCGGGACGCGCTAAATCTTCCGGCTTAGTGTCGTGGGCGACGGCGGCTTGAACAGTGCGGGCGCGGTCAGCGGCGGAAATTCCGGTCGTGACGCCCTCGCGGGCTTCGATTGAAACCGTAAAAGCCGTGCCAAAACCCGAAGTGTTTTCCGCAACCTGCATTGGTAATCTCAATTCATCACAGCGTTCTTCGGTGAGCGGCAGACAAATCAGACCGCGCCCGTGTTTTGCCATAAAATTAATGATTTCTGGCGTGATTTTTTCCGCCGCGCAAACCAGATCGCCTTCGTTTTCGCGATCTTCGTCGTCAACAATGATAATCATTTTGCCGGCGGCAATATCGGCGGCGGCTTCTTCAATTCCAACTAGCATTATCAAATTTTAGATTTTAGATTTTGGATTTTTGGTTTGCTTCTGATTAACTAAACGCGAGCGGACAAAATTTTCCGTCATAACTTTCGGTCAAACATGGCAAAAGGCTATTGTGGTGCAATCAATCCAAAATCCAAAATCCAAAATCCAAAATTGACTGTGCGCTTCGAAATTTTTCTCGCAATTCGTTATTTGCGGACTCCGCGCCGTCATGCGCTCGCCCAGTTTACGGCGCTCGCGGCAATCGTCGGAATTGCGTTTGGCGTGGCGGCGATGATTCTCGCCCAAGCCATCGCCAACGGTTTTCGGCAAGCCATGCAAAACAAAATTCTCGAAAACACGGCGCATATAACCGTTTTATCTGCAGACGGCGCCGACATTTCCGATTGGCAAAATCTTGAGACGCAAATCGAGCAGATTAAAAATGTCAAAAACGTTTCCGCCACAAGTTTTGATAACGCTCTGCTAATTGGACAAACCAACTCAAGCTATGCGGTGCTGCGAGCCGTTCAGATTCCAGATTCCAGATTCCAGATTCCAGATTTAGATAACGAACAAGCCAAAATCGAGATTGGCAAGGATTTAGCCGAAAAAGCTGGTCTGCGAGTTGGCGAAACGACGGAAATAGTGTCGGGAAGTGGGAATTTGGGCGAAACGTTTGCGCCGATTAAAACGACGGTCAACGTCAGCGGAATTTTTACGACCGGATTTTATGAATACGATGCCTCCTGGATTCGAGTTGATTTAGCGACGGCAGCGAAACTTACCGGCAAAACGGACATTAGTGTAACCGCGCTGGAAATTAAAACTGATGACATTTTTGATTCAAAGCGAACTGCAAAACAAATTCAAAACAAAATCGGCGCCGCGTTCAAAGTTTTAGATTGGCAGGAAGCAAATCAGCAGCTTTTTGCGGCTCTAAGTTTAGAGCGGCGAGCAGCCGTTTTGATAGTTTCACTCATTGTTTTTATCTCCGCGCTCAATATTACGACGACGCTTGCTCTGGTCGTTAATGAAAGAAAACCTGACATCGCAATTTTCAAAACATGCGGTGCGCGGGCGCAAAGCATCATCTTTATTTTTCTGCTTGAAGGCGCATTGCTAGGCTTAATCGGCATTTTGCTTGGCGCGTTGCTCGGACTTATAATTTGTGCCGCTTCAAATTATTTTGGCTGGATCAATCTGCCCTCTGACGTTTATTCGGTCAGTGAAATTATTTTAGAACCTAAGACAAGCGAAATTTTGCTTACAATTGCCGCCATCTTTCTGTTATGTTTGACGGCAAGCGCATTTCCCGCTTGGACGGCAGCAAAGGTTAAACCTATGGAAAACTTGAAATAAAAGGAGTAGATAAAAATCTGAAAAAAACACTTGTTTCCACATTTTTTCAGATAAGCAACCCGGTGAAAACGGCTGGCTTCTAACAGCGGCACTCAATATAATCTCAAATATGTTTGAACGATATACGGAAAAAGCGCGGCGGGTAATTTTCTTCGCTCGCCACGACGCATCAAATTTCGGTTCGAAAACGATTGCTCATGAACATCTTCTGCTCGGGCTGATGCGCGAAGACAAAACCTTGGCAACTCGGTTTTTTGTTTCGCGCGCCGCATTTAACGCTGAAGCAATTCGCAAAGATATTGAAGGACGCAGTGTTTTGCGGGAAAAACTGCCGCAAACGATGGAGCTGAGCTTAACACCGGAGTCAAAGCGCGTTTTGCTCTATGCTCACGAAGAAAGTGAAAAGCTGCAAAATCGTCACATCGGCACGGAACATCTTTTAATTGGACTGCTTCGTGAAGAGCGTTCAATGGCGGCGGAAATTCTTTATGAACGGGGTCTGCGGTTGCAAAATGTCCGTGAAGAAATTACGCGGCAGCACGGCGCGTCCTATGGTTTGCAGCAAAATGCTCCGCATTTGACCGAATACTGCCGCGATTTAACCGAAGCGGCATATCGCCGCGACTCTCTCGATCCGCTCATCGGACGCGATGCGGAACTCGAACGCGTGATCGAGATTCTTTCACGCCGAACGAAAAACAACCCGCTTTTAATCGGCGAACCGGGAGTTGGTAAAACCGCTATTGTCGAAGGGTTAGCACAGCGAATTGTCAATGGGGAAGTGCCGCCGACGCTCGAAAATAAACGAATTCTCTTGCTTGACTTGTCTATGATCGTCGCCGGAACGAAATATCGGGGACAATTTGAAGAGCGGCTCAAAAATATTTTGCGTGAATTGCAGGAAAATCCGCAGTGCATGATTTTTGTTGACGAAATTCACACGCTCGTCGGAGCCGGCAATGCCGAAGGGACTCTGGACGCCGCCAATATTTTAAAGCCAGCGCTTTCGCGCGGAGAAATTCAAGTGATAGGAGCGACGACGCCAAGAGAATTTCGCAAATCAATCGAAAAAGATCGCGCTCTTGAGCGCCGCTTTCAAACCGTTAAAGTCGCGCCGCCGTCAGAATCCGAAACTCTCCAAATTCTCGAAGGCGTCAGGGAAAAATATGAATCTTTTCACGGAGTTCATTACACTCAAGAGGCTCTCGAGGCTGCCGTAACTCAATCAAATCGTTATTTGCCCGAACGCTTTTTGCCTGATAAGGCGATTGATGTTTTGGACGAAGCCGGAGCGCGCGTTAAACTCCGCTCGTTCCGCGAAGCCGATTACGCCGAAATCGCCTGGCAGCAAACAGTCAAAAATTGGTCGAAAACTACGGGTGCGAAAAATAATGCGGCGGAAGAAAAATATTTTAACTTTTCCTTCGGGGATTTAGACGACTCATTTGCGACGCTCGAAGTCACGCGTAACGATATCGAAGAAATTATTGCGCGTTGGACGGGAATTCCCGCCATGTCTGTCAAAGAAAACGAATCGCAGAAACTGCTGAAAATCGAAGATGAATTAAAACACCGAGTTGTTTCGCAGCGCCCGGCGATAAACGCTTTGGCGCGGGCAATCAGGCGTTCTCGCGCCGGACTGAAAGCGGAAAACCGCCCGGTCGGTTCATTCCTCTTTTTGGGTGCGACCGGGGTGGGTAAAACCGAAGTCGCGAGAAGTTTGGCGGCATATTTGTTTGGCTCGGAAAAAGCGATGATTCGGCTGGATATGAGCGAATTCATGGAAAAACACACGGTCGCTAAGTTAATTGGTGCGCCGCCGGGCTATGTCGGATATGAAGAAGGCGGACAATTAACTGATAAACTGCGCCGCCAGCCTTATTCAGTGGTGCTGCTGGACGAAATCGAAAAAGCTCACCCGGATTTGTTCAATATTATGCTGCAGGTTTTCGAGGACGGTGTTTTGACAGATTCGCACGGCAACACTGCCGATTGCCGTCATGCAATTTTTATTATGACTTCAAACATCGGAGCGCGGTTTATTCAAAAACGCGCCGCGCTTGGTTTTCAGGCAAATTCGGAGTCAAATCGTGAAAAGCTCGAAGAGAAAGTTTTATCCGAAGTTAAAAAAACTTTTGCGCCGGAATTCGTCAACCGACTTGACGAAATAATTGTTTTTGATGAACTGACGACTGGAGATTTGCTTGAAATCGTTGATTTGCAGATTGCGCAGCTTAATAGAACTCTCGAAAGCCGCAATTTGCAGATTATCCTGACTAATGAAGCCAAAAAATGGCTGGTTGACAAAACCTGCCATGATCGTAGTTACGGTGCCCGCCCCCTGCGCCGCGCGCTGCAAAAACACGTCGAGGATTTGCTCGCAGCAGCTTTGATTGACGGCAAGCTGGAAACGGCGGAAATAGTCGAAATTTTTGAACGCGAGGAAGCTCTTGACTTTCGCATTGTGTTGGCTAAAGGAAGTCTCGGCAGCATGGAAGTTAGCAAAGTTTTCGATTTAGAAAAGAGTTGACTGCTTAAAAAAGTTGATTGTGAAATGTCAAGAGATGTAAATTTCTACATCTCTTTTCTTTTAACAGCCAGCTATTTCGTCATTCCTGCGGATATCTGTATAATACGGAACTTTGTAGAACGGTGATCAAGGCAACCAACTCAGACGGGTACAGAATCCTAACGCCGTTATAATATCCGGCATCGCAAGGCAATTAACAGCCAAGGTTTATTTATATTGATTATGAAGCGCTAGGCGTTTATACCCGTTGCGCGTGAGATATGGCTGATCAGGCTTTGAGTTGCTTTTGAAATCTCTGTCAAGACAAAACTTGAGGAACAAGGCTTTTATGCAAACTTTACGTGCTTTCCGGCTGGCTTTTGCGAGCATTTTAATTTTCGCCACGCTTGCTTTCCCGATCAATTTTTACAGTCACGCCGGAAACATCCCCGCCGCCAGCGTACAACAACAGCAGCAACTTGTAGAATCAATTGATTTTCAAAATAACCGTCGCTTTTCAGATGACAACTTGCTCTATTATATTCAAACTCGTCCGGGCGACCCGTTTAATCAAGCGCAAATCGAACGTGATTTGCAGTCGCTTCTGTCGCTCAAAGCATTTGACGCTACCAGAACTCGTGTTTTAACCGAAGAAGGTGTTCGC
Organism: Pyrinomonadaceae bacterium; assembly: GCA_040005335.1. GTDB lineage: Bacteria > Acidobacteriota > Blastocatellia > Pyrinomonadales > Pyrinomonadaceae > JBBQUS01. Next base: position 11,937 of record JBDTZD010000291.1, read on the forward strand.
GGCGGTGTCAACATCATCTTTGAAGTCAGCGAGCTGCCAATTATTCGCGAGTTAAAGTTCGAAGGCTTAAAAGCCGTCCCTGAATCGGACGTGCTCAAAGCGTTTCGGGAAAATAAGGTAGGTATCTCAAAAGAAGCCGTTTACGATCCAGTTAAAGTCACCCGCGCCAAGCGGATTTTGCGCGAACTGCTGTCAGCAAAAGGTTTTCCAAACGCGAAAGTTGAGGCGACAGATGAAGAAGTTTCGGCTACTTCAACATCCGTTACTTTTAATGTTGACCAGGGCGCGCGTTCACGATTGGTTAAAATTGATTTTGAAGGCAACAATGTTTTTAAAAACAGCGAGCTTCGCAGTCAGTTAAAAGTTACTAAACAAACTGGACTTTTTGCGCGCTTTACCGGTGTGGATATTCTCGACCGCAACAAACTCGAATACGATCTGCGAAAAAATCTGCTTCCTTATGTTCAATCTAAAGGCTATTTGAACGCGCGTTTTGGCGAACCCGTGATTGAAAGTCTGGGACGCCGCCGAACCGGATTTTTTCTGCCTTTGCCGTTTTTATCTTCTAAAGACGACACGCTCAAAGTCACGATTCCGCTTAACGAAGGCAAACTTTACCGCGTTGGCGACGTGAAAATCTCCGGTAATTCGATATTTTCTGAGCAAGCCGTCCAAGCCATTATCGGTTTAAAGAAAGGCGAAGTCGTTAACGGCAAACAATTGCGCGAGTCGCTTTATGAAAGCGGTTTAAAAAGAATATACGGAGCGCAGGGGTTTATTCAGTACGACGCTGATTACAATCCAGACCTCAAAGACAATCCGGCAAACCCGAATGAAGGCATTGCCGACATCAACATTGTTATCAATGAGGGCAAGCAATTTACGCTCCGCCGTCTCGAATTTACCGGCAATACATTTACCAGGGATAATGTTATTCGGCGTGAATTCCTGCTTAACGAAGGCGATATTTTTAACCAGCAATTATTTGAACTCTCAGCACAACGGCTTAACCAAGGTGGTTATTTTGACCCGGTTGACAAAGACAAAGATACGGAAATTCGCGCCGACGAGGAAAGTGGTTTGGTAGATGCCTTTGTCAAACTCAAAGAACGAGGGCGTCAGCAAATCTCTTTTAACGGTGGTGTTTCCGGCATCGGTGGTAGCTTTTTTGGATTGGAATACTCAACCAACAACCTTTTTGGACGCGGCGAAGTTTTGTCATTTCAAGCCGGAGCTGGAAATCGTCAGAGCAGTTTTCAATTCTCTTTTACAGAGCCTTATTTCCGCGACCGTCCGATTTCACTAGGCTTTTCACTCTTCGCTTCGACTCGCAAGTTTTTTGGCGAAGGTACGTTTCTCTCCAATAACATTGACGCCCAAACCGGCGCTATTTCTCAAATCGGATCTTTAACAACAAATTCTGATAATCTGTTTACCCAAAACACTTACGGCGCGTCAGTCTTTGCCAGCGCGCCACTTTCGGAGTTTTACCGGAAACGTCGCTTTACGCAGTTTTCACGCGTCGGGCTGTCATATCAGGCGACTGCCACAAGCATTAAAGATCCGCCCGTTAACGCTAGTGATCCAACTAACGCGATTCCGGTTGTTTTCGAGCAGTCAAACATTATTACGAGCCGCATCACGCCGACTTTTGTATATGATTCGCGTAATTATTCGGGACAGGGAATTGATGCCGTCAGCGGCACTCAGATTACCGCTTCTCTCGGCTTTGCAGGACTTGGCGGAGATGTTCGCACATACTCGCCGCAATTACAGTACATTCATTTTCTTCCGGTGCGTCGCAAAAAATCGAGAAACCCGGAAGTCTTCGGTTTTCGCATTCTTGCTGCCACTGTCGGCAGTTTTGCGACCACAGATAAAATCCGCAATAATAACTCGCTCTCGTTTGTCGGCGGAGTCCCGATCTACGAACGCTTTTTCCTAGGTGACGAATACACGATTCGTGGTTACAATACGCGCTCGGTTGGGCCGATTGCGCCAGTTGAAGGTTTTCTTACCTCGCAGAATGTGGTAATTGCCCGCAATTCTACCGGAACGCCTGTTGTGCTAGGGGGCAGCGAGATTTCACCGACGGATCGAGCCGCCCTCGCCGCGCTCGGCACTTTTACAGGAGCTAGTGGTTCAAACGTCGCAAGAATCAGCCAAAGCGTTCAATTCGTAGGCGGTGATTCGCAGCTTCTCGGCAACTTTGAATACCGGGTTCCGATTTTCGGACCAGCCAGCATCGCTGCTTTTGCTGACATCGGAACGGCATTTAATCTTCGTAATCCGGGAACGCAGTTTATTAACAGCAAATTCTTGCCTGATCAACCTTTTCTAGGTAGTAATGAACTAACTCGTTTGTTTCTCAGTTCATCCACAGCTGGACGACAAATTCAGCCGTTTTTTGGACTTGACGGTTCGTTTGGATTAGCTTTAGAGGATGGCAAATTGATAACTCGCGAACGTTACGCTTCAGCTATTAGCGGCGTGGGTGTTAATCCATTTACTGGATTTCCAAACGACTGTTTGAATTGCCAACGAGTCTTTTTGAGAGGCGAAGCGCAAACTAACACGCTCGTCAAACTTGGTGATAGCGCATTGAGCAAATTCGGCAATTATCGTTCGAGCATCGGGCTCGAACTGCGTGTCCAAATTCCGATTGTCAATGCGCCGTTTCGCCTTATTTACGCTTATAATCCGAATGCCCGTGACCGAGTCAACGTCGGCGGGCTGAATGTTCCACTCCAGGAAAAGAAAAGCGTTTTTCGCTTTAGCGTCGGGCGAACTTTCTAGTTGCAGATCGAACAAATTGGCGAATTGTAAAGCGGAAAAATTTGCAATTCGCCGTCCAACCGTTTAGGCTGAGAGTTTAAACGCAAAAATATTGATTTTCAAGCCAACATAAACGCCGCAAAAATCAACTAATAGCAAACGCCTTTCGGCACAATTAACCAATAAGATATTCAAACCCAAGGAGAAATACCAATAATCATGAAGTTTATTCGTTCAATTTCGGCACTGATGTTTTTTGCCGTTTTATTCGCTGTTCCGGCGTTGGCGCAAACCGGCGCAACCGCTCCAAGCGGTGCTAAAGTTGCTGTCATTGATACTGCAGCATTTGGCGATGAGAAAGCGGGAATTACTAAATTTATTGCCGCCCTTAAACAACTCGATATCGAATTTAAGCCGCGCAGAGATGAACTGCAAACTTTGACTAACAGATTAACTACGCTTGGCAAAGAGTATGAAAATCTGGCGAAGCAAGCTAGTATACCTAATTCGCCAGTTTCACCAGCAACAGTTGATGCCAAACGTGAGGAGGCTGAAACTCTGCAAAAAGACATTAAGCGTAAGCAGGAAGACGCGCAAGCGGCTTTTACCAGACGTCAAGAGCAGACGCTCGGACCGATTTCTCAGGACATCGGCAAAGCAATTGGTGATTACGCCAAACAAAAAGGTTACGCGATGATTTTTGATTTAAGCAAAGATCAAAATCAAATGGTAATTTATATAGAAATTGCACAGACTGATATCACAGCGGATTTTGTCAAATTTTACAACGCGCGTCCTGCTGGTACAGCAACGACTGCTGCGCCGAAAACAACCGCCGCGCCCAAGTAGAAGCAGAGAAGAGCAATAGTAAAAGATAAAAAGGCAAAAGTTAGGAATTTGATTGTCCTGGCTTTTGCCTTATATTTTTTACCTAATTTGCCATCAAGCCATTGATTTGTTATTTTGTACGCCGCGATCATTTAACGAATCATGCAAACTCTAGACATCCGCGAAATTCAGCAGCTACTACCGCATCGTTATCCTTTTTTGCTCATTGACCGCGTTATCGAGCTTGTTCCAAAGACACGAATCGTGGCCATCAAACAAGTTTCCATCAACGAATTTTTCTTTCAAGGGCATTACCCGGAAGTGCCGGTCATGCCGGGCGTTTTGATTATTGAAGCACTTGCCCAAGCCGGAGCAGTTCTCGCATTGCGCGAAATCGAAGACCGCGCTAAAAAAGTCCCGTTTTTTAGCGGCATTGACAAAGCTCGTTTTCGCCGCCCTGTCGTTCCGGGCGACACTCTGCGGCTCGAAGTCACAGCTACTAGAATGGGTCTTAGAGTTCAAAAAATGCGCGGCGAAGCCTTTGTCGAAGGACAACTCGTTGCTGATTGCGAAATCATGTCTATTATTGCCGACCGCACTTCGTAGTGCAAAGTGCAAAGTGTAAAGTGCAGAGTTAAGGCAAACTAGCTTTAATGCACTTTGCACTTTGCACTTTGCACTTTGCACTCTAAATGTTTGTTCATTCTTCTGCAATCATCAGCCCGCAGGCAAGGATCGGCGAGAGTTGCTATATTGGAGCGTTTTGCACCGTTGGCTCTCAAGTGACTCTTGAGACAGGCGTGCATCTCGAATCGCACGTTGTTGTTGATGGCAAAACTACAATCGGCACTGAAACGCGCGTCTTTCCTTTCGTCTCGATCGGACTTGCGCCGCAGGATTTGAAATACGCCGGCGAACCTACCGAAACCTTGATCGGCAAACGCAACCAGATTCGAGAATTTGTAACAATTCATCGCGGAACGGCGGGCGGCGGCGGGGTGACGCGAATTGGCGACGACAATTTATTCATGGCTCAAGCGCATGTCGCACACGATTGTCAGCTTGGAAACAATATTATTATGGCAAATGCGGCAACGCTGGCAGGGCATGTTGAAATTGATGACCGAGCTAATGTCGGGGCTTATTCGGGTGTTCACCAATTTTGCCGGGTCGGGCGCGAAGCTTTTGTCGGCGGCTATTCAGTCGTTGTCAAAGACGCACTGCCCTTTGCCATTTCGCAAGGCAACCACGCCAAATGTTACGGCCTAAACTCGCTCGGAATGAAACGGCGCGGTTATTCAAAAGAGACAATTGAACATCTGAAACATGCCTATCATCTCTTGCTTTCTGCCAAACTTAACACGACGCAAGCCCTCGAACGCATCAAAGCAGAAATTGCCGATTCACCGGAAGTTGATTTGCTCGTCGATTTTATCGAAACCTCAAAACGTGGTGTCATTAAGTAAACGGGCGTTCAGAGCACCG
>JBDTZD010000254.1:0-16745 GCA_040005335.1 Pyrinomonadaceae bacterium
GCTGAAAATGATTTTGGATTGCGGTTCGCTTTATGATTAGTTTTTGTTAAGGTACTTTTCTTAGTCTTGGAGTGATAAGAATGCTAAACATTACGGAACATCAAACTGAAAACGCAACGATTCTCAAACTAGAAGGCAATATTATTATGGGAGGCGGAAGTAAAAAGCTTGGTCAGGAGGTACGCCGTTTGATTGAAAAAGGAAAAACAAACATTGTTTTAAATTTCTCCGGCATTAAATATCTTGATTCGAGCGGCGTTGGTGAACTGATTGCTCTTTCGCAAACTATTGATGAAGTTGACGGCAATTTGATGTTATCCGATCTTTCTGAAAAGGTTGAAGATGTGTTGACTTTGAGCAGTGTCTTACCATTATTTGAAATTTATGATGATGATGATGATGCGTTGAATTCTTTGACAAGCGCAACCTAAAATTTTCACTCAAGAGAATTCGCTTTTTAGTTCTTGTACTTTTTTCTTTTCTTCGTCTAGCAGGCGTTGCAAAATGATGATTTCGCGTCGCAATTCCAGCTGCGTCATTGCTTGATAGCTAAGAGTTTTTAAAGCAGCAATTTGGCCGTCCGTTAATTCTCGCGGAACGTTGTCAACCACGCACAGCGTTCCGAGTTTGTAACCTTCACTCGTTGTCAAAGGCGAACCGGCATAAAATCGAATGTGCGGCTCCGAGGTAACCAGCGGATTATCACTAAAACGCCTGTCTTCAAGTGCATCCGGAATAATCAGAGAATCTGTTTGTAAAATGGCATGTGCGCAGAAAGAAACATCGCGAGCAGTTTCAAACTGGGTTAATCCGATCCTCGATTTAAACCATTGCCGGTCGGAATCAATCAATGTGATTAGGGCAATCGGAGTTTTGCAAATGTAAACAGCCAGACGAGTTAAATCATCAAAGACCTTTTCCGCTTCAGTATCAAGAATTTCAAATTGACGTAAAGCCGCCAATCTTTCAGCTTCGTTTTCAGGTAATTGTGCTTTCATTATTACTCTCCGAATAAATAGCTAGATAATAACGAATTCTCTTACGGCGCTACTCATTTCTGAAAAAGTACCATATCACCTCATCATCTTGACTGCCAAAATTCTCGAAAATTCTTAATTTTTTGTTTCGTTGAGCTTCAACAAGCACTGTAGTAATACAGTGTTTATAGCAGTCAACCTTTCTCACCAGTTTTAGATTTACTGTTATCTAACAAAAACAATTATTTTTATGTGCGAATATAAGCGTCGCCTAAAGTCCGTGCGGTATCGCACTGTCAGTACTGCTTTTCATTGTTAACATTCTCTTAACTGAATTCCCTTACGCATTTACTTGTAAACCTTTACCAGTAATCGTAGTAGATGCGTAAAATTCAGGAGGCTTCATTTATGAAGATTTTGTTGGTGGAAGATATTCATGACTCACGCGAGTTTATGAAATGGTTTTTGGAAATGGAAGGTAATCAGATTACAGAAGCTGTCAATGGCAAAGAAGCTGTTGAGTATGCACAAACCGAACAACCGGATATTATTTTAATGGATTTAGACCTACCGATAATGAATGGTTTGACTGCAACCAGGCACATTAAGCAGATTGAAGCGTGTGAAAGCATACCGATAATTGCCATTACCGCTTATCCAAAGGATCTTCACGATATTGCTTTTGATGTTGGCTGCGAAGCGGTACTTGGGAAACCGATAAATTTTGACGAATTAACACAGGCAATAAATATTAGCGCTCCACAATGAGGCTTACTTCTTAAGCAAGGTACTTTGGCTGGTAGTATTTGAATTACTTTCACCAAACTAACATTCTCCTCTTTCCAGCACAGTTATAAAAAAACCGTCCGTGTCATCTCGCGGCGGAAACGTCCGTACTGAGTTCGCTCCGCAAACAAATTTTTTCGGTAAATCTCTTTTCACCAACGCAAAATCTCCGTTTTGTGACAAAAATTTGGCGATTATCTGCTCTCCTTCTTCCGGTTCAAGTGAGCAAGTAGAATAAATGACACGCCCGCAAGTCTTGACTAAAGCGGCGGCATTCGAGAAAATTCGCAACTGCTTTTCAGCTAAAATCGCAAAATCTTCTTTTGACAAATGCCAGCGAATTTCCGGGTTGTGACGAATCGTTCCCGTTCCGCTGCACGGCGCATCAACCAATACGCAATCAAAGATCCGGTCGGCAAAAGGCAGACTTTGCGTTGCATCATAACGCACGATTGCTATTTTTTCCGGCGCGTACTTGGCTATGGTTTCGCGCAAAATTCTGATGCGTGGCGCAGTGTAATCTCCAGCTGTCAAAAGACTTTGGAGTTCGGAGTTTGGCTTCCGGGTTTGAGCGTAGAGGGCAGCAACGAGCGTAGTTTTGCCACCTGGTGCGGCGCAAACATCGAGAAAATTTTCGCCTGCGTTTATTCTCGCAATGTGAGCAACAAGTTGCGAGGCCTCATCTTGCAGGTAGATTGCGCCTGCAGCGACAAACGCGCGCAGTTTTTGAGTGGCTCCCGAAATGCGCCAAGCATTCGAGACGATGCTTGATTCGCTCAAAGCTGCGCCTTCATTTTGTAATTCCTCCAAAATATTTTCTTTGTTTTCTGCAGTTATACGAAAAGCTGTTGGCGGCGCTTCATTATTGATGCGAGCTAGTTTGACGGTTTCGTCAAATCCAAATTGATCTTGCCATTTTTTGAGAAGCCAAATGGGGTGCGAAGTTTCAACAGCCAATCGCTGAACCGGATTTTCGATTGATTCCAGCGGATTAAAATTTGGTTCGCGTTCACTTTTGCGGAGCACTGCGTTGGCAAACCCTGCAGCGGAACGTTTTTTCGCCAGATAAACCAGATTGACCGATTCATTAACGGCAGCACTGGCGGGAATCTTCGTTAAGAATTTGAGCTGATAAAGCCCGATTCGCAATGCAAGTCGGACAGCTAAATCAAGTTTCTCAGGGTTTTTGCCGGAAAAATGCGCAATGTGTGCGTCAAGCCAAGTTTGGTTTCGCAAAATTCCGAGCGTCAATTCGTGACAGAGGGCGCGGTCTTCAGGCTTTAAATTTTCTTCGTAAGCTGGTAGTAAAATTGCGGAAAACGCTTTTTCCACGGCGATTTTTTGTAAAATCTCGAACGCTGCCAATCGTGCCGCTGAGACTTTTTGACTTTGAACTTTGAACTGTTCACTTCGAACTTCGTTGGTCTTAGACAAATTTTTCTCCGCTTTCAAGTTTTGCGCCATTCAGAAAATCTCGCACGCTCATTCGTCGCTTGCCTTCAAGCTGAACTTCTCGAACACGCAAAACAGAGCTTTCTCCGCACACGACAAGCAAATCATCGCCTTTAGCCTGCAAAATCGTTCCGGCGGCAAGCGGAGCGCTTAAAGACTCAGCGACGGCGTTCCACAAGACCAGTTTTTTATCGCCTAAATAAGCAAAAGCGTTTGGAAACGGCTGAAACCCGCGAATCCGGTTAACAATATCTTTCGCACCAAGTTCCCACGTTATCAATCCATCTTCGCGTTTCATGATCGGGGCAAAACTTGCGTCAACATGATGTTGCGTGCGCGGCTCAAGTTCATCTAAGTCTTGCAAAGTTTTGCTTAATAATTCCGCCCCCACAATTGCTAATCTTGCCAGCAATTCCGGTGCTGTTTCGTTTTGTAAAATATCAATTTCGCGCTGCAATAAAATGTTGCCGGTATCAAGCCCAGCGTCCATCTGCATTGTCGTGACGCCGGTCGTTGCTTCGCCATGCACGATTGCCCAATTGACAGGCGCGGCTCCGCGATATTTTGGAAGTAGAGAAAAATGGTTGTTGATGCAGCCCAAGCGCGGTGCTTTTAACAAACTTTCGGGCAAAATTCGACCGTAAGCGACGACAACCGCCGCGTCCGCTTGATGAGATGTCAAAAGTTCAAGCGTTTCCGGCGCTTTAATTTTGACAGGTTGATGCACCGTCAGGTTATTTGCCAAAGCGAATTCTTTGATTGGCGGCACAGTCAATTTATTGCCGCGTCCCGCAGGTTTATCGGGTTGCGTCCAAACGGCGACGACTTCATGCCCGTCATCCAAAATCTTTTGCAGAGTTGGAACAGCAGCCGACGGCGTTCCCATAAAAACAATTCGCATTTTGTCAGCATACAAAACGAGCGATAAAAACAAAAACTGGGCGAAATTTAAATCTCGCCCAGACAGGTATGTGTTAATTGTTGAACAAGTTTAGTTGTGCGGAATTTTATTAAGCTCCTCTTGGCGAATTTCCTCTTCGTCGTGACCGAAACGGTCTTCGTCAGGTGGAATTACGCGTAAAGGAATTAGCGGAGCGCGTTGCAGCATAATGATACCGTCTTTGTTTGGTTTACTCGCGGCTGCTCGCTGTTGCTGATCCGGGTTAAAAATCGGCACGTCATTGGCAGCCTTTAGGTTTAATGCCTGATCGAGAGCAGTTGTATTTAAGCTTAGTGTTTTAGCCATTTTGAAGAACAAATCGGTTTGATCATAGTAGCCGTAGAACAACAATGCGCCAGCGCCCTCCGCCGTTACCGGAACGCTCGAACCCGTGTGATTGCCGGTACGGTAACCGACTTTGAGTTTGTAGCGGTTTGTGTTTTCAGGATAGCGGTCACCGTTTGAATCTTGATAATTCGGGAAACCCGCGACTTCGCCCGTGGCGTTTTCAATTCCGATTTGACCTTCGCCCGCGCTGCGATTGCCATTCGGATAGGGGAGCGTAGAAATTACGTTTTGCACTTGTGAAAGTGTGGTATCGGATGTGCCGATGATTGACATTGATTGGTCATGGTCGGCAGTCGCGAGAACAAGCGTGTTGGCGCGAGCCTGTGCGCTACTGTTTAGCAAATCACGTCCTAAACCAACGGATTTATCAAATTCAATCGTGTCCCAAACCTGCCCGACGGCGTAGTTCGGATGTGATTGTTTGTCAATCGAAGCGCCTTCGACCATCAAGATAAACGGCGCGTTGCCCTGCTTTAAAGTCGCAAGAGCTTTATTGGTCATTTCGTCCAAAAACGGCTGATCGGTAAAACCGCCAAAATTCGGCGCGGGTTCGTCTGCCGGGCGCGGCAAAAGAAGTTTGTCGTAAGCAACGTTCATATTTCCGGTCCGGAAAAGTCCCAAGACTTTGGCTGGCGGCGTATTGGAGCTTAAAGCGTTTAGCTGCGTTCGGTTTGCAACGTAAGTGTAACCGGCGGCTTGAAATTCGTTGACGAGGTTGCGCGTGTCTCCGCTGTTGGCATCGGTGCGGGCGTTAAAACGCTCGAGTCCGCCGCCCATAATCACGTCAAACTGATTACCCTGTGTAATCGTGCCTTCAAAATATTGTTTGGCGATGTCATAGCCGAGCGAGCGAAATGCTGAATGGGCGCCTTCGCCTGCCGGTGTTGCGTCGGTAATATCAGCGGTTGAAACGATACCGGTTTTGTAACCGTAGCGGCGTTTTAAAAATTGCCATAAAGTTTCGACTCGCGGATTATCCAGTCCATATTGTTTTGTCGCTTGGACGTTTGAACTGCTAAAACGAAAATCATTGTTGTCAGGAAAAACGTTGAGATAATTATTGGCGGTTTTGTTTCCGCTCGCCCAGGCAGAGGCGGTATTGGCTGAATCCGGCACGATTTGATCAAGCGAGTAAGTCATGCTCATGCCCGTGACAGGCATTTTGTCCATTTGTTGAAGATCATCAAACCAGCCTTCGCGAAAGCGGTTATCCGTACTTTGAGCGACAATCCGCGAAGCATCGCGATAGGCGGTTCCCATCGCGTCGCCAATAAAGAGAACGATACTTTTCTGTCCGTTCAGATTGAAATCTTGGACGTAAATTTGTGTTGAAAACCCGTAAATTCGGCGACCATCAATGATAATTGCTTGAACCGTTTTGACGCCCGGCGTCGTAAAACTCATTTTGCGATAAGTGTAAGCGCGATCAACGTTGTTCGGGTTTGCATCGTTGTCGCTTGTAACTTCGTAATTTCCACCGTAGCTAATCTGTTCTTTTTGTCCGGTTTCATTGAGGACGGAGACTTGCACCCGGGCTCGAACACTGGACAAATTTTCGGCTTCGATCCGCAAATCAAAATATTGATTGGTCAAAACGCGAAAGCGTTCCGGGACGACGATACGAACTGTTGGCGGAGTTTGTGCTTTGACATTCCGGACGCTCGTGAAAAGCGATAAAAACAGGATCGCCATTGCTGCAAACGCAAAAGGCGCGGCTTGGAAAAGTCTTTTCATGATTTTCTTCCCTACAAAAACTTCAAATTTTGGATGGAATTCTAAGAGCTAAAATTCAAACTTTGGATTATGTAGAAACGTTAAATCATGAGTGTTACGAAGCGGTTGACGGTTTCTGAAGCGCGCCTAAACTAAGACTTAAATATTAGTAAACATTTTCCGGTCATCAGCAATAAGCTTTCGCTTGTTGCCAATGCGAAAGCTTTCACGGTTAAAAACCGTGGAAGAATAAATTCAGCGTTTTGGCGGCGGCAATCTCAATGACTCTCTCATAACTTGAAAAATCCAATTCTGTTCCATCACGCCGCGAACAAGATTTGCACCGGCACCCGTAGCAAAAATCGCAACATCTTCGCCGCCATGTGTTTCATCAGCGAGCGATGCGATGGCTTCCTGTTTGTAATCCGGCGCGGTTGTATCAACAGTGGTTAAATCCGGGCGCTTGGGAAGCGCGCCGCGTCCGTTGGCATAATTTAACGTCGTGTATGGCAAACCGTTTTTGTCCAGATCGTAGCGATTATCGGCATTTCCCTGATCGTCGTTTGAACGTACTAACCCTAAAATATTGTTGCCGCGCACGGGGTATCCGCCGATATTAAAAGTGTGGCTGTGATCGGCGGTGACAATGACGAGCGTGTCTTTTAAATTAACTTTGGCGAGCGCCGCGCGAATGGCGTTGGAGAATTCAATTGTTTCGGTCAGGGCGCGAAAAGCGTTACCTTCGTGATGGGCATGGTCAATCCGTCCGCCTTCGACCATCAAAAAATATCCCTTCTTATTGTTCGATAAAACATCAATTGCTTTTGTCGTCATTTCGGTTAACGACGGCTCTCCGGCAACATCTTTCGGGCGGTCGTGTTCGTACTTCATATGCGAACGTTCAAACAACCCAAGAAGATGATGCGTCTTTTTTGAGTCAATTGCGTCAAACTGCTGTTTGTTCCAAATATAAGCAGAGTTTTGATGTTTCTTTGTCCATTCCTCGGTCAAATTTCTGCCATCTTTACGATTACCTTTCTCGCTTGGATATTCCGGGTCGGTGGTTTCGCGCGGCAGAAAATATGCCCTTCCGCCGCCGAGTGCGACTTCCAAGCCGTCGCCGAAAGGAAATTCAATGAGCTGACGAGCAATGTCTGGAAACTTGGCATCCACTGCATCTTTTGGCAAATTAGCGTCTGATTCCCAATCACGGTCGGCGATGTGCGCGTAGCAGGCGGCGGGCGTAGCGTGCGTGACGCGCGTTGTCGTTACCACTCCGGTTGACATTCCGCGCTGTTCCGCCATCTCGAGAACCGTGGGTAGTTCGTTGCCTTTAACGGTTTTGTAATCGCCGCGCACCACCGTTTGGTCAACCGACAAAATACCGTCTTTAGTTTTAACTCCGGTCACAATGGCGGTCATCGTCGGTGCGGAATCCGACGTTTGCTGATTAACGCTGTATGTCTTTGAAAGAGCGACGTTTTCAAACTGCTCAAATGAAAGCTGGTTTTCTTCGCCGCTTTCGCCGCGCAGTTGGCCTTCGAGTATTCGCGCGGCGGTGATCGTCGAAATCCCCATTCCATCGCCAATAAATAAAATTACGTTTTTTGCACGACGGATTTTTCCGGCTATCTGTTTAGCGCGAATCATTGCCATCTCTCCATTTTTGTACCAAGATTCACGATTTTCCTGCCGCTTTACCGGATACGGGGGCGGAACAACGACGTTGGTGGTTTTCTCGTTTTTAGCAATTTGCATTTGTGCCATCGGCGTTAGAAAGGCAAAAAAAGCCGCGACTAACAGAATGCGGGCGAAGATTCGACGCAACAATAATTTCTTCATCTTTATAATTTGCTCCACAGAAAAAAGGCTTTGAATAAACTTTCAAAGCCTCTCGTTAAAGTCAAGTTGTTCAGATTTATTTAAAATGCTTTCGCGCCCGGATTGGCAGCGCTGCCTACATCCTGCTCGTTCTTCTCGTTCGGTTCGTTCATTCTGACTTGAATTTTTTTAGAAACGAGTTTTGCCTGCATAAATTGCAAAAGGTAATCGCGTCCACCGGCTTTTGAGTCGGTTCCGCTCATGTTAAAGCCTCCGAACGGATGCGCACCAACCAGCGCGCCAGTGCATTTGCGGTTCAAATAAAGATTGCCAACGTGAAATTCTTGCCGCGCATGTTCCAAATTTTCTTCGCTTGCTGAATAAACTGCCCCGGTCAAACCAAATTCGGTATCATTAGCAATTTCAATCGCGTGATCAAAGTCCCTCGCTTTAATAACAGCTAAAACGGGTGCGAAAACTTCCTCCTGTTCAATTGTTGACCCGGGCTGCACATCATCAATAATCGTCGGTTCAAGATAAAAACCTTCTTCAGCATTTCCGCTGCCACCCGTGACAATTTTGCCGCCTTGCTGCTGTCCTATTTCAATGTATCTTAACGCCTTGTCAAACGATTTTTGGTTGATGACAGCAGTCAGATTCGTATCGCCTTCGGTAGGCAAGCCGATTTTGAGTTTTTCGGTTAAGACAATGATTTTATTCAATAATTCGTCGTGAACCTTTTCATCAACAATGAGGCGTGAGCAAGCCGAACATTTTTGCCCTTGAAAACCGAACGCAGCTTGGACAACGCCGGTTGCTGCTGCTTCCAAATCGGCATCATCTGCGACTACAATCGCGTCTTTGCCGCCCATTTCGGCAATCACGCGTTTCATCCAGATTTGTCCTTCCGACGTTTTCGCAGCTTCAGCGTAAATGTGCAGACCGACGCCTTTTGAACCGGTAAACGAGACAAAACGGATTTTCGGGTGATGTACCAAAACTTCGCCGACCAGTGTTCCAGATCCGGCGACAAAGTTTACTACACCGGCAGGCAAGCCAACTTCTTCGAGCAGTTCCATAAACTTGTAAGCAATCACGGGAGCGTCCGGTGAAGGTTTTAAAACGACGGTGTTGCCGGTAACAACGGCGGCAGTCGTCATACCTGCCATAATCGCGAGCGGAAAATTCCAGGGCGGAATCACCGCCGCTACGCCAAGCGGAATGTATTCAAGACGGTTCTCCTCACCCGCAACTTTAGTGAGCGGTTGATCTTCGGCATGACGCAACATTTCGCGCCCGTAAAATTCAAGAAAATCAATTGCCTCAGCTGTATCACCGTCAGCTTCTGACCATGTTTTTCCGACTTCGTGAATCATCCAAGCTGAATAGTAATGTTTGCGTTCGCGCAACAATTTAGCGGCTTTAAAAAGATATTCCGCCCGTTCTTCGGTCAAAACTGTTTTCCAAGTTTTAAAACTTTTATTGGCAACTTCGATAGCACGATTAGTCAAATTCTCCGCGTCAGAATCGGCATCTGAGATAGTGCCGACGATTTCGGTTTTCTGTGCCGGATTAATGCTCTCGAATTTCGCGTCGAGCATAATCTTTTCGCCTCCGATAATCACCGGATATTCGCGTCCAAGTTCAGATTTAACTTTTTTAATCGCCCCTCGCATCTCCTGCGCGTTTGCCTCTTTTGTAAAGTCAGTAAAAGGCTCGTTCTTAAATTCGTCCAACGCTTTTGTTGCTTTCATATGCTTAATTTTTGTTCTCTAATCAATTTAATCCAAATTTACTCCCATTCACCGGTTTTCTGCATTTTCTTGATTTTGCGCTTGGCTAATTCGCGCTTTAAGGGAGTCATTCTATCCAAGAAAACAATGCCGTCGCAGTGATCGGTTTCATGAAGAATACAGCGTGCTATCAAATCCACTCCGTCAATTTCGATGTCGTTTCCTTCAATATCTTGACCGCGAACGATAGCTCGTTGATTGCGTTTGATTTTCTGGAAAATGCCGGGAAACGACAAACAGCCTTCTTCGCCGAGTTGCTCGCCTTCGACTGCAAAAATCTCCGGATTTATCAGAGCCACTTTTGGTGACGAAGCTTCTCTCGCCGAGCAATCCATCACGAAAACTCGTTCGGAAATTCCGACTTGTGGTGCAGCAAGCCCGACTCCGCCCGCATCATACATCGTTTCAAACATATCTTCGACAAGCTTTTTCAGCGATGCGTCAAACTCCGTTACAGGCTTTCCTACTGTGTGCAAAACGGGTTCAGGATAAAGAACAATTCTTCTCAAAGCCATAATCTCATTTTACGAAAAAAAATAGTTTGACTGCTATTTTACAATCAAAACCCAAATAACAAGAAGGCATGTCAATCTATAGTAATTGGCATGCCTTCAAAAAAAAGTAATTTGGGCAAGACTAAATACCTAAAACATTGATAAGTTCTTGTACCGAAGCCGCCGACTTTTGTAGCGCGGCGCGTTCGTCGGTCGTTAGACCGATTTCGATAATTTGCTCGACTCCGTTTTTCCCCAATTTGACAGGAACACCGACAAATAAATTGTTGATTCCATATTCGCCTTCGAGATAAACGGCACATGGCAGAATGCGTTTCTTATCTTTTAGGATTGATGCCGCCATTTCTACCGCGCCCAAACTCGGCGCGTAAAATGCCGAGCCGGTCTTTAAAAGCCCGACGATTTCCGCTCCGCCGTTCGCCGTTCGTTTGATGATTTCGTCAAGTTGTTCTTTTGGAAGCAGTTCCGTTACGGGAATTCCGGCGCAAGTTGAATAACGCGGGAGCGGAACCATTGTGTCGCCGTGTCCGCCGAGGACGAAAGCCGTCACATCTTCAACCGAGACATCAAGGGCTTCAGCCAAAAAACAGCGCATCCGCGCCGAATCCAAAACGCCAGCCATTCCGATCACGCGGTTTTTCGGAAAGCCGGAACGTTTGAAAGCAACTTGTGTCATTGCGTCGAGCGGGTTTGAAACAACAATGATAACGGCTTCAGGCGAGTATCTAGCAACTTCGTCCGTGACTTTACCAACGATATCAGCGTTTGTTTTCAAAAGATCGTCGCGGCTCATTCCTGGTTTGCGCGGTAGCCCGGCAGTAATAATAACAATGTCTGACTCTGCCGTTTCTTCATACGAATTTGCGCCAATGAGTTTGACATCAAAACCGTCAATCGGCGCGGCTTGCGCCAGATCAAGCGATTTGCCTTGCGGTGTGCCTTCCACAATATCCACCAAAACAACATCAGCCAATTCTTTCGCTGCAATCCAATGCGCCGCTGTCGCTCCAACGTTGCCAGCTCCAACAACCGTAATTTTGTTTCTTCTCATTTTTGATTTAACCCTTTCAGATAAAAAACTACTTAAAAATCGAATTTATTTTTGTATCACGCTCCGTTGCAACAAGCAATTATCAATTTTGGATTTACATTTAACGCTGCTTGATTCAAGTTTTCAAAATGAACAATAAAAAGCCTGACGCGCTCTCCCCTTCGCGTCAGGCTTTTTTTCAATCGGTTTAAGGAGGCAAATCGTTAAACCGACCGAAACTCGTTTAAATTTTTAATGTCGGGAAACCAAGAGTCCGCGCTCTCCCCTTCGCATTTCTAGGCTCCCCGACTTTTAGCGATTCATTCAAACCGCTAAACTTGTCAAATTTTTATTTGTTAAAATATCTTTAAATCTCAATTGCTTTTGAATCATTTTCGACTCGTGCCAACTAATCGCAACGTCCGTGCCATAAATTTCAGACTTCGCAAATAAAAAGCTAAACCGTGAATTTTCAACAGTTTCGTTAGCTAAAAGTACTCACTTCCAAATTTATATCTTTTACCAACACGTTTTTAGTTAGCCATTTCGTCACCTCGTTATACGAAATAGAGTGTTTTAAGAAATTGACGAGATGACGCTCTAATAAAATTTGTGATATTTTTCACTTAGTTATTTATTTCCGCTTGTCGCTAATAATTTATGCACTCAAATTTGCGCTCATTTTTAGCGGAGTTGCGCCGCGAAAACGACTTGATCGAAATCGAAGCCGAAGTTGATCCATATCTGGAACTCGCTGAGATTCACCGACGCGTAATCGAAGCGGGCGGCGCGGCGCTGCTTTTCAAAAATGTTAAAGGCTCGTATTTTCCAGTTGTCACCAATCTTTTCGGGACGATGAAACGGATTGAAATAGGTTTTGGAACGCGCCCGCAGGAATTTGTTAAACGTGCTGTCGAAATGGTTGATATTTTGCTGCCGCCAAAAATCGGCAAACTATGGGGCTATCGCGATATGGCATGGACTGGGTTAAAGCTTGGCACTAAACAAGTCTCTCGATCTGCCGCCCCGATTTTAGAAGTTTGCGATCAGCCAGCAGATTTAAACGCAATTCCAATTTTAACCACGTGGCAGGAAGATGGTGGAGCGTTTGTGACCCTTCCGCTCGTTTATACTGAAAGCCCGGTTTCAGGCAAACACAATCTTGGAATGTATCGAATTCAACGCCATGACGCGCAAACGACCGGCATTCATTGGCAAATCGGCAAAGGCGGAGGTTTTCATCATTACGAAGCTGAGCAACTAAATAGATCGCTGCCCGCGAACATCTTTTTAGGCGGACCTCCGGCAATGATTTTGTCAGCGATAGCGCCGCTGCCCGAAGACGTACCTGAATTAATGTTCGCTTCCCTGCTCGCTGACGGAAAAATTAAAACCGCTAAAAACCCGCTCAAAGATGGTTTACGATTAATTGCTGAAGCTGAGTTTGCGATTTGCGGGAGTGTTCCGCCAAAAGTGAGAAAACCCGAAGGGCCGTTTGGCGATCACTACGGGTATTATTCGCTCGAACATGATTATCCAATCTTAAACGTCGAAGCTGTTTTTCACCGCAAAGATGCGATTTATCCGGCGACGGTGGTTGGCAAACCGCGTCAGGAAGATTTTTATATCGGAGATTATTTGCAGGAATTGCTTTCGCCGCTTTTCCCCCTCGTAATGCCTGCTGTACTTGATTTATGGAGCTATGGCGAAACCGGTTTTCACTCGCTTGCGGCGGCTGTCGTCCGCGAACGTTATGCTCGTGAGGCGCTAAGCGCTGGGTTTCGCATTTTAGGCGAAGGTCAATTGTCTCTCACAAAATTTTTGCTGTTGACTGATAAACCGCAGGATTTACGTGATTTCAAATCGTTGTTTGAACATATTCTGGCGCGGGTTAACTGGGCAAACGACTTTTTTATTTTTACGCGGACGTCATTTGACACGCTTGATTACGCCAGCGGCAAAATCAATCATGGCAGCAAAGCAATGATGGTCGGCGTCGGCGCAGCAATCAGGGATTTGCCAAACGAATTTCGCGGTGAATTACCCGCGAATATCAAACGTGCTGAAGTTTTTTGCGGCGGCTGTTTAGTTTTGGAAGGCGAAACTTACGAGCAGAATAAAAACCTTGGCGAACAAATTTCGCAATCCGGTAAATTCGACGATTGGCAAATTGTGGTTCTTCACGATTCCGCAGATTACGCCCTTTCCGCCGAGAAATTTTTGTGGGCGACGTGGACTCGGTTTGATCCGGCAACCGATATTTACGCTAGTCAAACTTTGCTCGAACAACACCATGTTCGTTATATTGCACCGATTGTGATTGACGCGCGAATGAAGCCCTGGTATCCGAAAGAATTATTTCCACGTCAAGACATCGTGGAACTTGTAGATAAAAGATGGCGTGAATATTTCCCGAAGTGATGCCAAAAACAATCGCTTTAATTGCTAACTTTTTGGATATTCGGCGTTCGCCGCTTGTAAAACTGATTTTTGTCGCGACGAAGAACCGTTTTGTGTTTGCCGCTCTCTTGCTGTTTGTTACTGCTGGAATTTGGCTGGCAGGATGGGCTTTCTGGTATGAGCCAGATAGCCTAACCGTCAAAAATTACGACATCAAAATTTCCGGGCTTCCGGCGGCGTTCGACAATTTCAAAATCGTAGTGATTTCGGATATTCACGGTGGCTCGAATTTTATAACCGAAGGAAAAATCCGTAAAATCGTTGAACTTGCCAATGAGCAAAATCCTGACCTCACAGTTTTGCTTGGCGATTACGTTTCGCAAACGCGGCTTAAACGAAGCCAGCTGAAAATGCCGATGGAAATAGTTGCCGACAATCTACGAGGGTTGCAAGCGCGACAAGGCGTTTACGCAGTCCTTGGCAACCATGACGGCTGGTACGATGACGCCGTTGTCCGCCGGGAACTTGAACGAGTTGGGGTTCGAGTTTTGGAAAACGAAGCGGTTATGATTGAGCAAAACGGCGCAAAAATACGACTTTTAGGTCTCAAGGATGCGCTTCAATTCAACAATTGGAATGATTATTCGACTGAGGCTAAAAAGGCTTTGGGAAAATTAGAGCCAACCGGGAAGATTATTGTTTTAGAACATAACCCGGATGCAATTCCAGCGTTACTGTCCGGTTTCCCGCCGCCAAACGATCTGGCGTTGATCTTCGCCGGACATACACACGGCGGACAAGTTAATTTGCCTTTAATCGGTGCGCCGATTGTTCCGGCGAATAAAAAATACACAATCGGTTTGATTCAAGAAAACGAAACCCAAATATTCGTGACGCCCGGCATTGGAACGAGCATACTCCCAGTTCGCTTTCGTGTTCCGCCGGAGATTTCAGTTTTAAAACTTAAGACAGCACGATAGCGGCGAACCTTTTTCAAACGCTAAACTGTACGTTATACAAGCAAAAATTGAATTGCCCAATTGTTAAAAGCCTTATGTTTTCGGCTCTTTTCGTCTGGCGCAAATTTTGCTTGTTTTCAATTTTGACTAAAAACAATTTCAAGCAAGGGAGTTTCAATTTATGGCTACACAAACACGCGCAGAAAACCTTCAAAAGATAAACGAGTTGATTAAAGACGTGCGAATAGCAATGTTGACTACGGTTGATGAAAACGGCTTGCTGCGCAGTCGCCCAATGGCGACGCAAAAAGCTGAGTTTGATGGTGATGTTTATTTTTTCACCAAAGAGCATTCGCCCAAAACAGACGAAATTCAAAGGGAACATAATATTAACGTCGCCTATTCAAATCCTGACAAGCAGCATTATGTTTCACTCTCCGGCAAGGCAAGCATCATTACCGACCAAGCTAAATTAGAAGAGTTATGGACGCCCGAGCTTAAAGCCTGGTTTCCAGATGGGTTGGAAGACCCGGAGCTCGCTCTGCTCAAAATAGAAACATCGCAAGCCGAGTATTGGGATACCCCTAACAGCACTGTAGTTTATCTAATCGGTTTGGCGAAGGCTATTGCAACCGGTGAAAGCTATCAACCGGGGGAAAATGAGAAAGTAAATCTCTAAAATTTCGAACTAATGATTGTGAATAGCGGATAAAAGTTTTTATTTAATGTGCGGTTCACAATTCATGATTTAACACTATGATTACGAACGTGATTTTCGATGTTGATGGAACGCTGGTGGATTCTAATGATTTTCATGCACAGGCATGGCAAAAAGCGTTTGAAAAGTTTGGTAAACAAGTCGAACTCAAGGACGTTCGCGCTCAGATCGGTAAAGGCGGTGATCAATTAATGCCGGTTTTTTTGAGCGAGGAAGAAATAAATGAGTTTGGCGAGGAGCTTGAAAAAGCGCGCGGAGAGATTTTTAAGAGCGAGTTTTTACCGCGTGTTCAAACTTTTCCCGAGGCGCGAACATTAATGGCAAAAATGGTTGCCGACGGCAAAAAAATCGCTTTGGCTTCGAGCGCGCATCCGGACGAGCTCAATCATTTCAAAGAACTGCTCGGAATTGAAGATTTTCTCGATGCTGAAACGTCAGCCAAAGATGTTGAAGAGTCCAAACCTGAACCGGACGTTTTTATCGCAGCACTTAAAGAACTCGGCAATCCGTCGCCAGAGCAAACAATTGTTATCGGCGACTCGCCTTATGATGCAATTGCGGCTGATAAAATCGGTTTGCAAACAATTGGTTTGTTATGCGGTGGTTTTGACGAAGATTTGTTAAAACGTGAAGGCTGCGCCGAAATATACCAAAATCCGGCGGATTTGCTGCAGCATTACGATGATTCGCTTTTGTGCAGCAAAGAAGTGGTTAAGCCAAAAACATTGTCTGATGTCGTAGGAGCATTGCTGGTTTAGAAAATTAACAGAGCAATTTAATCAAAGCCCGTTACAACTTTGCATGAAGTTGCCGGGCTTAAATCTTTGTGCCCGAAACAGGCCGAGGTTATCGGTCACATCATGGATAATAAAAACTATTGAGCAATACTGTAAAGAACGGGCAAAAACTATTAGGAATGGTAAAGTATTTATTTGTACTCCCAGATAGAGCAATCAAGATTTCAAAATTGGAGTCTGTTGAAAAATCAGCGGAAAATGAGTGTCCTCAAATAAACGTCTTAAAGTCATCCAAATTTTATGTCAGAATCTCCAGAATCTTCGAGCGGGTCTTTCGCGTTTCGCCTTGCCACTTTTCTAATTTTATTCACCATTGGCGTGGCGGGTTTTTCTTCGCTGATTTGGCAAAGGCTTTATGGCGAATCGCAATCTAATGTAAATGCAGATGCTGCTGTTACAGCTTCTCCGTCGCCTACGCCTTCGCCGATTACCAACAATATCAATCGTCCGACGAGCGAACCTTACGTTGGCGATCTTTCAATTTTCGAAGATCCTA
>JBDTZD010000038.1:0-4907 GCA_040005335.1 Pyrinomonadaceae bacterium
CGCTTTCTCTCGTCCGTAGTAAATTCGGCAGAAAGCGGCATTTTTGTTGCCAGCAATTTCTCGTCTTCAGATAATTCCTGCCAAGTTTTCAGATGTCCGCTCTGGCAATGCGGGCAAAGATTTTCGTGATGATCACGGTGATAATTATTGTTCATCGTTTGCGTTTAAACCTCAAATAGTTATTATCAACGATAGCTTTTCTGAAATCTACTTTCTAAGGAAATTTAACTTCTTAAGATGAAGCAACTTTTGTTTGTCTGGGTTTTTCTCGCCGCTTCGTGTTCTTTTGTTTTAGCTCAAACGAGCGAACCGAAATTTGATTTTTACAGTCGCGCTCCCTATCGCGAAAACGTACCGCGTCCGCAAACTCTGCTTCGCTACGATACCGGCGATTTTCACACGACTTACGCGCAGATGGAAGCAGTCATCAACGCCATCGCTAAGGCTGCGCCAGACCGCGTGCGAATTTACGACATTGGCGAAACCAACGAACATCGAATGCAGCACATCGTCGCCATCTCATCGCCGGAAAATATTAATCGCCTGGACGAAATCAAAGGGAATTTGGCGAGACTGACTGATCCGCGAACAACGGATAGCGCGGCAGCAAATCAAATTATTGCCAACACGCCGATTGCGTGTTGGATGGCGTACACGATTCACGGCAATGAATCTTCGTCGTTTGAAACGATGATGCAGGTTGTTTACCAGCTTGCCGCGTCGGATGAACCGGCGACCCTGGAAATTTTGAAAAACTCGGTCGCATTGATTGTGACGGGCGAGAACCCGGACGGGCACGAGCGTTTTGCGACTTGGTACAATTCCGTCGCGATCGGTGATGCCAACCGCTCGGCTCTCGAACATCGCGAACCTTGGAGCGTGTACGGCAGATTGTCGCATTACCGTTTTGATCTTAATCGCGATAACGTTTCGATGTCGCAGAAAGAAACGCAGAATTTAGTCAAAGCCTATCTCGAATGGAACCCGCAAGTCGCCGCCGATCATCATGGACAACCCGCGCAATATTTCTTTCCGCCGACGGCACTGCCTATCAACCCGAATTTGCCAGCCGCCCAAAAAGTCAAATGGGAAGGCATTTTCGGTCGCGCTAACGCCGCACAGTTTGAATCAAGACTGTGGGATTATTACATTCGCGATGTCTTCGACTTTTTTTATCCGGGCTATTGGGACATTTATCCGGCTTTTAACGGCGCAACCGGAATGACTTATGAAACCGATGGCGGCGGACCCAAAGGTTTGCGCTGGACGAGGGAAGACGGCACAATTTCGACTTTTCGCAATTCGATTGCCAAGCATTTTGTGACTTCGATGACAACGCTCGAAACCGCCGCCAAAAATCGCGCGGAAAGATTGCGGGATTTTTACGATTTTCGCCGCACCGCAATCGAAGAGGCGCGCGTCGAACCGATGAAGCGCATCGTCATTCTGCCGGACAAAGATCCGGTCAAAGCTGCTGAATTAATTGAAATTTTGCGCCGTTCGAAAATCGAGATCAAAGTTGCCGGTTCCAATTTTCGTTCGACCGTCGCGCATTCTTACGATTCGAAAAAATCGGTTGCCGCCACCAAAGATTTTGCGGCAGGCGCCTATATTATTGATTTGGCGCAGCCGCAAAAGCGTTTGATCAAAGCTCTGCTCGAACAAGACACGCCGCAAGACCGCGAGTTTATTGATGACGAAACGGGCAAATTTAAACGCAACGAGTTGCGCGGCAAATCTGTCGCCCGTGAAGATTACAGGTTTTATGACATTACCGCCTGGAGTATGCCGCTGGCGTTTGGAGTGGATGCTTTTTGGACTGAAGATGCCGCACCTGTCTCAGGCGCAAATCCGGTCACGGATGAATATCTGGCAAATGCTAAAACCGGCAGAATCGCTGGCGGACGAGCAGCTTACGCTTATGTTTTCCCCTACGAAACCGATAGCGCGGCGATTCTCGCTTACCGCCTGCAGAAAGAGGGTTTTCGCGTTAATGTTGCCACCAAGCAGCTGAATGCTGCGGGGCGTGATTGGCGACCCGGAACATTCGTCGTTCGGCTGTCGCGCAACGATGAGAAAGTTCATGAAGCAATAGCCAGACTTGCCAAAGAACT
This sequence comes from Pyrinomonadaceae bacterium, assembly GCA_040005335.1. GTDB lineage: Bacteria > Acidobacteriota > Blastocatellia > Pyrinomonadales > Pyrinomonadaceae > JBBQUS01. The sequence continues at coordinate 2,115 of JBDTZD010000038.1, forward strand.
TGGCGTTGTTGTAACGCCCATCAACTCGGGCTTTCAAGACGCGGGCGACACCGGCATCGGGGGCCAAAACGTCGCTTCGTTAAAGCTCCCGCGCATTGCGATTGCCGCCGACGAAGGCGTAGATCAAACCTCTTACGGTTCGATTTGGTGGACGCTCGATCGCTACAATGTTGCTTTCACGCCGATGACATTTAATAATCTGCGCTCCGGCAATTTGCAGGATTACAATGTCGTGATTATTCCGGACGGCGCGCCAAGCCGTTATTCAGCGGTTTTAAACGGCCTCAAAGATTGGATTAACAATGGCGGAACGGTGATTTGCGTCAAAGGAGCGGCGGTCGCCGCAGCAGTTAAAGAGGTTGGATTGACGAGTTCACGGCTGGTTGGAAGCGATAACGACGAGCAAAAGCCGCCGCCGGTTGAAGAATCAAAACGCGCCGAAGCCGAAGCTGCCCCGTCGCCATCGCCATCGCCAAAACCTGCTGGAAATAAACGCACTTCAACCGCAAATATTCCTGCGGACGCCTCGCCAAATGCGATTCCGCAACCGCTCTCGAGCGACAAAGCCGATTATTCCGCTCCTATTTTACCGCCAATCGCATCGCCGTCGGCAAACGCCGGGAAAGTACCGGAAGGAGTGCCGGGCGCAATTATGCGCGGGACGATTGACCGCACAACATATCTCACCTACGGTCTGCAGGCTCAGGAGACTGTTCCGGTTTTATTATCTTCGGGCTATTTTTTCCGCCCTTCAAAAGAAGGCACGAACGCCGTCGTTTTTGATTCAAATCCGAAACAGCCGCTCACCATGTCCGGTTTTGTCTGGGAAGGGAACACGGAAAAATTGCTCAAAGGCACAGTGTACGTAATTGACGAACCGACTGGGCGCGGTCACGTTATTTTGTTCGCCGAGGAACCGTTTTTTAGAGGAATTTTTCGCAGCACCTCACGGATTTTCTTTAACTCGATGATTCTTGCTCCATCTAATTAAATTTCAAACGCAGCAGGTAACCGTAAATAAAAAAACAAATCTGCGGTTACCTGCGTAAAGTTATCCTTAGTTCGTTTATGTTCAAAATTAAAGCTGCTTACAGCGAACAATTTGAAGTCAAAACGACGGCTGAAAGGGTTCGATCGTTTTTCGCTGAGACGCGCAATTTTGTTGAACTGATGCCGAATATTGAAAGTATTCGCATGGACGGCAACGGCACGGCGAAGTGGACAATCAGGGCGGAAATTCCATTGCTTGGAGCGATGATTGAAAGTTTTGCCGTTCAGCTTTCCGAAAATAACGAAAACCTGATCGAATATACTCCGGCTGTGACGGAAACGAAAAACTATCTGCGCTACGCGGCTGATTTTGAAGAACGCACCGCCGGAAAAACCGTAGTCAATATCTCGCAAACAGTCGAATTGCGAAGGGAAAAAGCCGCGGATTTGCATTTTTTGGCAGGGCTTGCCGGCGAAAAAATTATCAGTCAGCAAATGCAGTCACGTGTTGCAGCAATGATTAAGACTTTTCTCGAAAAAGCAAAAACCAGATTGGAGCAAAAACCATGAAAAATTTATCGAACTTACTTCTGACGGCACTATTTGTGTTTGGATTATCGGCAGCGACATTGGCGCAAGTGCAGGTTCCACGCGAATCACAGCGCGCCGAGGTCGCGCAAACAATCGGTGACGCGCGCGTCGCTATTGTTTATCATCGTCCAAATGTCAAAGGACGCGAAATCTGGGGCAAACTCGTTCCGTATGGCGAAGTTTGGCGTACTGGCGCGAACGATAACACGACGTTTGAAACTTCTGAAGACATCATGATTAACGGACAAAAACTGGCTGCCGGAAAATATGGCTTACATACGATTCCGAACAAAGACGAATGGACGATTATTTTTAATAAAGTAAATGATGCGTGGGGCAGTTTCACCTATGATCAAAAGAATGACGCACTGCGCGTTAAAGCTAAACCGCAAACGGCAGAAAATTCACGCGAAACTATGATGATTGAATTTGACTCGGTGACGCCGACGACGACCAACGCCGTGATCGAGTGGGAAAAAGTGCGCGTCCCATTTACCATTGACGCGGGCGACGTCAATGCTCGGATGCTAATTAAACTTCGCGATAATATTGCCAAGTCCAGCGCGGGAGACGCCAGCACGCAGTTGGGAGCGAAAATGACGGCAGCAAACTTTGTTCTTGATAACAAATTAAAAACTGCCTACCCGGAAGCAATGACCTGGATTGATGATTCGCTCAAAATGCGCGAAGCCTTTGGCACGCTCCGCGCAAGAGCGCGGATTGCTGCCGAGATGGGCAATTATAAAGACGCTGCCATGTACGGCGAAAAAGCCGTCACAGCTGGCAAAGCTGCTAAACCTGCCATTAACGCCGAATTTATGGCGGAATTTGAAAAAGATGTTGCAAGCTGGAAAGCCAAACCATAACTTGCTCTAAAAAAGTAAATACCCGGACAAATCTAAGCCAATCTATCCACTAGAGCGGTTTAGGGTTCAGCGTACAGGTCAGTACCGGGAGCGGTAGCGACCGGGTGTAGGGCACAGTTACCCGGTCGCTACCGCTCCCGGTACTGACATCGCCCGCGCTCCCCGTTCAAAACTGCTTCGCTCTAAAAACACGAAACACACTAATAAAAGTTTTTTCGTGTTTTTAGCGTGGTTCGTGGATAGTTTTTCTTGAGACGGACTTATTCTATTCATTCAAATCGTCAATTTGCAATCCAATCGGAGCAGCGCCCGCTCCCTTGACGGCATCCATGACTTTCACCACTTC
>JBDTZD010000427.1:0-4886 GCA_040005335.1 Pyrinomonadaceae bacterium
GAACTCGTCGAGCGTGCTCAAGCAGCTCAAACTGCCGCTGAACTTGCCAACCGCGCCAAAGACGAATTTTTGGCGGTTCTCTCGCACGAACTGCGAACACCTCTCAATGCAATGTACGGCTGGGCGCGGATGCTGGCGTCCGGAACGCTTGACGAGGCGACGCAAAAACGCGCCGTAGAAGTCATTGAACGCAATATTCAGCTTCAAAGTAAACTTATTGAAGACATTTTAGATGTCTCGCGGATCGTTTCCGGCAAAATAAAACTCGAAACGCGGAGTCTCGATTTATGTCCCCTAATCAAACAGGTTGCGGAAACATCGCGCCCCAATGCGGCACTAAAACAAATTACAATTGAAACCGAGTGCCCGGACGGTTCGCTGATTGTTATGGGTGATTCTGAACGTTTGCAGCAAGTTTTGAGTAATCTCATCAACAATGCTTTCAAATTTACGCCAACGGGCGGTAATCTACGGATTGCACTCGAAGAGATAGATGAAAGTGCGCGAATTTCCGTGACTGATTCCGGTATCGGAATTGAAAGCGAATTTTTGCCGCATGTGTTTGACCGTTTCAAACAAGCTGACAGTTCCAGCAAACGGCATCATGGCGGTTTGGGACTAGGTTTGGCAATTGTCAAACATTTGGTTGAACTGCATCACGGAAGCGTTTCCGCGTTTAGCGAAGGCAAAGATAAAGGTGCAACTTTTATGGTTGAACTACCGTTTGTCAAATCTCCCAAAACAAAATCTGGAACAGATATTCAGAGTGTTGAAAATAATGGCAAGGTTCACGATAACTTGTTTGAGAAGATGAGTGTTCTGGTGATCGAGGACGATGCAGACGCGGCTGAGGTTCTGCGGATCATTCTCTCCGCACATGGAGCGCAGGTAACGCATTATATGCTCGCGCTTGAGGCTCTCGCGGCACTCAAAACGAGCAATTTCGATTTGATTTTGAGCGACATCGGTTTGCCGGAAATGGACGGAGCGGAATTTATCAAAACAGTGCGTCAGGCGGAGGACGGACGAATTAAAAATCTACCAGCACTCGCCGTCACTGCTTACGCCAGTCAGGAAGATACAGAGCGTTTTCTTGATGCAGGATTTAACGCCTGCCTAGCTAAACCCGTCAATTTTAGCGAGTTGCAATCAGCAGTCGCCAAACTCTATCAAAGACAGAAGGAAATTCAAAACTAACTTCCTTGTGGTTTTTGGTAATTTGCCCGCACGACGGTTTTAATATTTCCGCGAACGTGAAAATCACCCTCGATTAAAACGCTCAGAGGATCGCAGGCTCTCACAAAATCCTCCAGAATAATGTTGATCACATGTTCGTGAAAAACCTTTATCTCGCGGAAAGAGTTGATATAAAGTTTGAGGCTTTTAAGTTCAATGCACCGCTCGTTTGGAACATAATCGAGTTTGATAACGGCAAAATCCGGGAAATCCGAAAACGGACAAATTGCTGTAAATTCCGGCATTTCAAAACTAATCGTAATCTCGCGCCCGACGTATTCATAGGGAAAAGTGTCGAGCTGAAAAAGCCGCATTTCCTTGCGCGGGATCGAACGAATGTCCAAACCCTGCTGATTAACAGGTCTTAAATCAATATCCATAATTACTCCAATAATATTAAACTTTATATGTTCGGTTTTGTGGTTTTATTAAAGTTTGTCTTTGGCTTAACTGTTAAAAGCAAAATGGCTGCAATCATTGCCACGATCGCGCAAAATAAAAATGCTGCTTTCGCTCCGTAGAATTTCCAAATTCCGCCGGTCAGCAGCGAAGCCGGAAAAACAGCAATTCCAAAAGCCAAATGATACCAGCCGAAAGCTGTGCCGCGCTTGTTTGGCGGAACCAAATCTGTCACGAGAGCTTTTTCCGCGCCTTCGGTCAAACCGAAATATAACCCGTAAATGCCGAACAAAACCCAAGCCGCGATCGGCGTTGTGACAAACGCGAATCCGGCGTAAACCAGCGCGTACAAAACCCAGCCCGCGAAAATCAATTTTTTGCGTCCGATGCGGTCGGACAAATCACCGCCAATGAGCGAACTGGAAACTTTAACAATGTGCAGAAAAGTCCACAAAAGCGGAATATAAACTGGCGCGATACCCGCCTGTTGCGCCTGCAACAACAAAAACGCATCCGACGAATTTGCCAGCGTGAATAATGCCAGAACAAACAAAAAACGTTTAAAGTTGGCATCAAATTTGACGTTGGAAATTTCTTCGAGCTTCGGAGTTTGGACTTCGGGCTTCGGACTTTTAATGGACTTTGAACTTTTCTCTTTAACAAAAAACGCAATTACAATCAGTGCGAGCAACGCCGGGAGAGATGCGACGAGAAAAACTTTTGAATATTCGTCGGCAGTTGGATTTTGGTGATCCGCAGCAAAAGCGTAAAGCAAAAAAAATGCAATCAGAGGTCCGATGACCGCTCCCGCGTGATCCATTGCGCGGTGAAAACCGAACGCCATCCCTCGTTTTTCCGGCGCGACTGAATCTGCGACCAGCGCGTCGCGCGGGGCGCTGCGAATCCCTTTGCCGAGCCGATCAGCAAGGCGCAAACCCAAAACCTGCGTCCAGCTTGCCGCAAATCCGAGAAACGGACGCATCACGCTCGACAATGCATAGCCAGCAAAAATAGCCGATTTGCGCTTGGCTAATTTGTCGCTGAAATACCCGGCGGCGAGCTTAAATAAACTCGAAGCAGATTCCGCTGCGCCCTCGATAAGACCAATGGCAAATGGCGAGGCTCCTAAAGTTAGAGTCAGGAAAAACGGTAATAGTGGGTAAATTATTTCACTCGAAGCATCGTTGAGCAGACTAACAAGGCTGAGTGCGAGAATATTCCGGGGCAAACGTGCGTATCGCCGCCAGAGCGAGGGCGGCGATAAATCATCTTCGATAATATTTTCTACTTCAGCCAAAAGAAAATTATCGCGCCGGGCGAATTGTTGCCGGACGGTTTGTATTTGGGGCGGGTGATCCTGCAAACCACCACACAGAAGCCGCGCCCGCCACTGCTATTAAAAGCAGGATGCCGACAATAAGAAGCCGAAACGCAAGTTTGACCGTGCGTTTGACCATTGTAAAAACGAGCATCGCTGCCCCGACAAAGACGATAAAAACTATTACAGCTGCAACAATTCCAATACTTTCCATAAATTTCTTTGTCCTTTAGCCATCGAGCGCACTGGAAAACATGCCGAGAACTTGATGAGAAACAGCGAATCTGCTCCGCTGGTTGATTCACCAACTAAACAGGAACGCAAAGTAAAACTATCAGACGTTTCGCAATTTTCTCAACTCGTCTGCAATTTCATCGTCAATCTGCAAATGAATCAATTTTTCCTGATCAGACAAATCGTCATCTTGATTTTCCTCCGAGACTGAATATTCTTCATTTATCCACGCGCCGAAATCCAGCATTTTACAGCGTTCGGAGCAAAACGGGCGAAATTCATTGTTTTCCCAGGTCGTTTCTTTTCCGCAATGAGCGCATTTTATTTTCATGCTAATTTGATGATTGAGAAACCGCAATAGTAACTTTGAACGGGAACCGAGTTCAAGTCGAAAACGTAGTATTTAATTGACCATAAACTTATTCAAATGTCATCATTATAAAAAGTTTGGAGACAGATAGCGAAATGGCGAACTATAAAGAAACATTCGAAGGATTAAAACGCAACGCCGAAGACAAAGTGCGCGAACTGGATGAAAAATTTGGGATTCGTGAAAAACTCGGCGATAGCGCAAAAATTGCTACTGACGCAGCCAGAGCCGGGACAGAAGTTCTCAAAGACGGAGCCGAAAAATTATTTTCAGAAGCCGAAAAACTCCGCACCGAAGCCGAAAAAATGGCTGAAAATTCGGAATTTTCCGAAACGACCCGCCAAGTCGCGGCTGACGCTGCCAGGCGCGCCCGTGATATTGCAGAGAACCTGTCAGGGAACTTGCGCGAAACGGCTGAAACTGCCGGAGCGAAAGCCGGAGAATTTATTGGCGTCTCGCCGGAACGAGCCGGCGAGATGTTTAACGACGTGCGCGGGAAAGCTGGAGAGTTTTTTGGATCAGCGCGGGACACATTTGAAAATGCTGCCCGAACAACCGCTAATGCCTTCAACTTCGGACTGGGTTGGACACGCATCTTCAACAACACGATTTCCGGGATTTCCAAAGCCGCCGCTTGGACGCAGGAAAATCCATTGCAAGCGATTGGCACAGGTTTCTCTCTTCTTTTAGGTTTGCGCCTTGGTTCGGCAATGCCGTTTTTGGGTTCGCATTGGCTGCCAAATTCGGCTTTGCCCGTTTGGGGATTAAAAAAAGCAAGCGAGCAATTTGAAAAATATTTGACCAGTCAGGAAGAATTAATCAAAAAAGGCGAATTGTCCGCAGCCGAAGCCGAGCGCGTGAAATTCGAACGCGATATTGTTAAATATGTTGGTGCGCCGCTGCTGGGAGCGTTCTCGTGCGCGGCGGGCGCGGCAATGTGGGCAAACATTTTTCAACCCGGCAGAATAACGGGCGCTCCCATTAGCTGGCTCCTCGGCGGCAATCCGATTCTGGACGGCATTTGGCTTTTTGGCAACGGCGTGGTCTGCTTCAAAATCGGCTACGACTTCTTTATGGTTGCACTTGAAGATCAAGCCGAAGTTCAAAGAATAGTCAGGGAAATAAAAGGCTTGCTACCGACCGCACAGGAAGCATAAACATAATCTACAAATAAAATTAAAACTTAAATTATATGGCTGTAAGCGGCAATGGAAATGGACATAAACCCGAAGCGAAAAATGTGTTAGGCGGGAAATTAGCGACTTGTTCGATGAATCCGAAGACCGGATTTTACCGAGACGGTTGCTGTAAAACCGGTGTCAATGATGT
>JBDTZD010000246.1:0-4860 GCA_040005335.1 Pyrinomonadaceae bacterium
AATTAGCATTAAACCATCGCGCTCGCCGAATTGCCTGCTGGCGTAACGCTGTTCGAGTTTAATAACTTCCTTTGGCTGGTTATCATACGGATACATAAGCTTGACAACTTTGTCGCGGAACGGAACTTTGTTTTTTGGATTGCCTTCGTCCAATGCTTCAACCCACATCAAAGTTGCGTTTTCAGTCGGAATCCAACCGTAACCTCTCGCTCCCGTCGGAACGCCGTCAACCGGCAGATTGTCCGCGAGCGGCAAACTGGCGATTTTGCGAACTATTTTCCCGTCCAAATCCCAGATTTCAACTTCTTTTGGAAAACGCGAAGCCGGGTAAAGATATGAATACGGATGTTGAATTCGGGCGACTAAAATGTTTTGTCCGTCGGGTGAAATGTCAGACGTTTCAAAAATTGCGGGCTGTCCGATTTCTCTTACTTTATCGTCAACGCCGACTACAGCAAGCTGAGAAGTTGCGTAGTAATCAAACAATTTTTCATCATTCGGCGATTTCAATAAATCCTGAAACGTTTGCACCGCGCCCCGTTTGCCCGATGTTTCTTGAATCGAAGGAGAAGTCGGGACGAGATTTTGAGAAGTCGGAATTGCTCCGCGCTTTGTCGGGACAAGATTGACAAACAGGCTTTTCTGATCGGGCATCCAATCAAACCCTCCGAAAGCCAGGTTGACCGCGATGTTTTTGAGCTTTAGCGCTTTGCCCGTCGCGGTTTCAATAATCCACAATTCAACGTTGTTCGGCGTTTGGTTCCCGGCGGCAATATATTTGCCATCCGCGCTCCACTGCGGAGAAATAATTTGCGCGTTTGGGGGCAAATTCACTAACGTTTCTTTGCCGTCCGAGATGTTTTTGAGCGTCAGTTTGATGAAATATGGCTGGCGATGCTGCCCATTGGTGTTTGGGTTGATTCGCAATCCGGCGAGCCGGAGCATCGGCTGCGCCAGTTCTGTAATCGGCGGATAACGAAGCGGTTCGGCAACCAGGATTTTGTCTCGCGCCGGACTGATTGAAGTCGTTGGAATGGCCGGAGCATTCAAAACATTTTCAATTTCTTGCGGCGGCTTTTGGTAAACGCTTTGCGCATCAATCAAATTGAAATTCAGCAAACAAAATGCCGCTGCGAAAAAAGCGAGGATCAGTTTTTTCATATTTCTTTAATCCAAAATCAGAGGTGTTTTTTTAAAGCGAGCGCGAAGTTTATTAATTGCCGCCAAAATAGCGGGACGTTGAATAATTCTGGCTTCGAGCGGACGTTTGCCGGGAATGTCGAGCATTATCAGACCGAGCAGAATTGTCAGCAAACCCTGACCGGGAACGCCCGGTAGAGATAAAAGAATGCCGATGATAATTAGCAGAACGCCGAGAACATTTTTCAAAATAACTGCTCCCCATTTAACAGTCCAATGGCTGCCCGGCAAAAAATCCTCTTCGTAATGCGGACTGAAATAATTGGCTGGAATGTTTACCATCACGATGACAATCGCGCCAAAACTTAAAATGAGCGAACCAGCAAACAGGCCGCCTCCGAGCAGAATTTGATTCCATGTTAATGACTGCCAGAATTGTATTAACCAATCAATCATTTAATTTTTCCAATCTCTTCTAAAACAATCCGGGCGATGTTCGGAATAATTTCGCGCTCAGTGGCAAAGTTTTCGGTAAACGTGACGAGAACAAACTTTTGTCCGTCCGGCGTTTCGACATATGCTGCATCATGCCGGGTCGCGCTCGTCCAACCGGCTTTTGACCAAAGTTTTGCTCCTGCCGGAAGCGCAATCCCGGTAAAACCATGAGCCTGATCTTCGGGATCGCTCGCCTTGCTCTCCCAATCGCGTTTTAATAATTCCATCATTTCGCCGCTTCGTTTTGGCGAAACAGCTTTCCCCAAAACGATTTCCGTGAGCAATCGTGCCGTCGCATTGGTCGTCAATTTATTGCGGTTGATGCCGTCTTTTCCGCGAAACTGCTGTTCGCGTCCGTAAGCATCTTCACAAAAAGCTTTTTGTTTGACGTTGATATTTTTATAACCAAGCTGGTCAAAATAAAGCTGAACCGCGCCGCGTTTTTCCGCCCACGTTTTTAATTCTGGTGGCGAGAGTTCCGCGCCGCTCGAAACACCTGATAAAACGTCAACAATATATCCGGTCGCATCGTTTGACGAATCAACAATCATATCGTGCAGACCGCGCTGCAGTTCGGGCGAATCTTTAATTTTGCCGTCCGTCAGCCAACGATGGGTCGCCGCGAGATAAAAGAGTTTGACGACGCTTGCCGGATAAATTTTAATTTCGCCTCGAAAATCTGCTTGCGTGAGTTTATTTGCATCCCGCAGGTCAATCAAAGTGATGGCGAAGTTATCAGCCGTTAAACCTTTAGCGGCAAATTTGGTGACGGTTTCGGTGGCGGCGCGCGCGAGCAGATTTTGCAGCGAGGGAGAATTTTCAATTTTAAGCACAGGCGCTGTCGAATTTTGCAAATCAGATAACAGATTTTTTGCTGGACGCGGTTTTTTCAACGCAGACTTTTGTTGTCCGCAAACAATTACAGAAATCGTCAAGCAGATTAAGGCTGCTAAAAATTTTCGTTTCATTAATGCTCCTCGAAAAAAGAGTTTTGCTTGAAAACCTGAAAAAGAGTATAAACAAGCACTTGGTAACTGACCAAACTGACATTCGTCTTTATGTCTTATGTTTTTTTAAAGGACAAAGCGCAAAGGACACCTGCCAAATGAGTGAAACGAAGTTAGTCAGAGGAATTTCAAAGCTTGATCTGACGGCGATTGCTATCAACTCGATTATCGGGGCGGGAATTTTTGGTTTACCGTCAAAGGTTGCTGCGCTGATTGGCGGTTACAGCCTGCTGGCGTTTATTGTCTGCGCTCTATTTGTCGCGCTGATAGTTTTGTGTTTTGCCGAAGTCAGCAGCAGATTTTCCCAAACCGGAGGCTCATATTTGTACGCGCACAGCGCATTCGGTTCAATTATTGGATTCGAAGTCGGCTGGCTGTTCTGGCTCGTCCGGATCACGGCTTTTGCCACAAACTGCAATTTGCTGATTGGTTACATAGGTTTCTTTTTTCCAGTTGTCAACGAAGGTTTGGGGCGAGTTCTGCTGATTTCGGCGGTTGTTTTGATTTTAACTGCAATCAATTTCGCAGGCATCCGCGAATCCACCACGCTCACCAACTTTTTAACTGTTGGCAAACTTCTTCCGTTGTTTGCCTTTGCAATTATTGGGTTGTATTTTATCGAGCCAACAAACTTTAATTTTGCCGTTGCGCCTGCTGGCGGAGCGTTTTCAAATGCGGTTTTGCTGCTCGTCTATGCTTTTACCGGTTTTGAAATGGCTGTTGTTCCGGCGGGGGAAATGAAAGATCCACAGAAAAACGCTCCCTTTGCTTTGCTGACGGCAATCGGAATTGTCGCCGCGCTTTACATTTTGATTCAAACCGTCTGCGTCGGAACTTTGCCTGAATTAGCAACCAGCGAAAGACCTCTCGCCGATTCCGCCAACAAATTTTTAGGCGGTTTTGGCGCGGCAGTGATTACAATCGGCGCGATCATTTCAATTTTTGGAAACTTAAACAGTTTAATTCTTTCGGCTTCGCGCGTGCCGTTTGCAATGGCAGAACAAAAAGATTTGCCGCTCATTTTCGCCAAAACTTCCGCCCGTTTTAAAACGCCGCATATTTCTTTAATTTTAACCGCTCTCGTCACACTGGTTTTTACTTTGCAAACCTCGTTTCTGGCGGCTCTGACAATCAGCACAATTACGCGCCTTCTTGTTTATGCAACAACCTGTGCGGCACTTCCTGTGTTGCGTTACAAACGGGATGCGCCCCCTGCGCAATTTTTCGCGCCGCTCGGAATTTTTGCGGCAATTACCTCGCTTCTTCTAATCGCGTGGCTGCTTTTCAACGTTAAATACACGGAATTCTGGAACATTGCCATCGTTGCCTTCATCGGATTAATTTTATGTTTTGCCTTCAGGTTTACGGGCAAAAATATGAGTTCGAATTTGTCTCAAAGCTAGTTTTTTAATAACGTGATTTCAGTAAAAAACCCAGTAAAACAAATGAACAGCATGAATTGGTTGCGGCAAGTTGAAACAAGACGTAAAAAAATTCTCTTCTTTACAGCTATCTTTTTAATGGGAATTTGTTTGTCCTGCAAATCTTTTTCCGCAATGTTCACGCCAAAAGATTCATATCATTATTTTATTATTCAAGTCGAACCGGACGTAGATGCTAATGCTGACACTTCTCTCGAGACAGTAATAAAGATTTTAACTTCGAGATTAAACGCGATTGGAGTGATCAGCGATGTTGAGAAATATGCTTCGGATGACAACAAAAATAATAAATTTATTGTTAAAATTTACGGAACTGTCGAACCCGAAAGTCTTGAGCGAATTAAGAAATTTCTTCTTGTTACAAATAAGCTCGAATTAAGAAAAGTTATCTCACAACCGAATCCACACCCAATTTCAGTTTATCAATCTGAAAGCGATGCGCAAAAAAATGCAACAAACGAACAGGAAGTAATGCCAAAGATTGATGAATATAAAAGCGGTGAATTATTCGTTTTGGTTGAAAAAAAACCAATCTTGACGGGCGCGGATGTTCGCTACGCAAACGTTAGCAGTTTAACAAAAGACAGTCACGGTATCAGTTTTACCTTGAAGCCGGAAGGCGCAGTTAAATTCCAGCAATGGACCTCGGCTAATATTGGTAGTTATTTAGCCGTAGTTTTAGACAAAAAAGTTCGCAGCGCGCCTTTTATAAAAAGCGTAATTAGTGATGCCGGACAGATAGATGGAAGATTTACCATGCAAGAAGCGGAAGATTT
>JBDTZD010000008.1:0-16314 GCA_040005335.1 Pyrinomonadaceae bacterium
GCTCCCGTAGCTCAGTGGATAGAGCATCTGCCTTCTAAGCAGAGGGTCGCACGTTCGAGCCGTGCCGGGAGTATCCAAATTTGAGTAAAAAGGCGCTAAGATTAGCGCCTTTTTGGTTGGGGAATTTTAAAGTTCGCCGTCCACAGGTTTGGTTGGAACAATTTTCATCGGGCGCGAGGCAAGCTTATTAACAAAAGGTGAAATCAAAGCTAATACTACGCCGCCGCCAATCATAATCATTGCGACTTTTGAGAAAATGCTGACTAAGACTGCAGAGTTTTCGACGAATGTTCCGGCGATTTGTCCGGCGATATAATTACCCATGGAAATTGAGAGAAACCAGACGCCAAGCATTAAACTGACCATTTTCGCGGGCGCGAGCTTGGTCATTGAACTTAATCCAACCGGACTTAAACAAAGTTCCCCAACCGTGAAGCAGAAATAAACCAAAATTAGCCACCAAAACGTAACTCGTGTTTGAATTGAGCCGTCCGGATTTGAACCTAAAAGAGAGGATGCAAAGGCAACAACGACAAACCCTAGTCCGCCGAAAATTAGACCTATCGAGAATTTAATCGGGTCGGACGGTTGACGTTTTCCGAGAGTTGTCCAAATCCAAGCGAAAACAGGAGCGAAAATAATAAGAAAACCTGGATTGACCGACTGTAGATAACTGGCCGGAAAGCTCCAGCCGCCAATACTCGTGTCGGTTAATTTATCTGCGAAAGCATTGAGAACCGTGCTGGCTTGTTCAAAACCCATCCAAAAAAGCGTCGAAAACACAAACAGAATAAAAATCACTCCGATTCGCTTCCAATCATCAACCGAAAGCTTATTCTGCATTCCGGTCATGACAACCGCAGCCAAACCTGCGACCAAAACCGTGGGCATTAAGACGAGTGTAATCGCGTCTCCCCAATTATTTAAAGCCGCGTAACCACCGATAATCCCAATGGCTAGAAGAATGATTATCGCAAGCTGCACGACATAAGCTGTACTTAGAGATTCGGAAGCAGTAACGCCATTGTTTATGTTGCGACGTTCAGCAGGCGGCAAACCGACATTTTTCAATCTATTGCGCCCGAAATAATATTGAACCAGTCCGAGTCCCATTCCAACGCCGGCTGCTGCAAATCCAAAATGCCAGCCGCTGCGCGGGTCAATCCCGTTGCGCGTTAAAATTCCGGCAAAGCTTTCCGACTGTGCCAGATATCCGCAAATTGGCGGCGCAATAGTCGCACCGATGTTGATTCCCATGTAGAAAATTGAAAATCCGCCGTCACGTCTGGGGTCGTCCTTATCATATAAATCACCAACCATTGCGGAAATGTTTGATTTCAAAAAACCCGTCCCAACTGACACTAAGATTAGTCCGAGATAAAAAAATGTCAGCGTCGGCACGGCGAGGGCGAAATGTCCGAGCATAATGATAAAGCCGCCGATGACGGTAGCGCGTTTCGCTCCGATGTATCTATCAGCCAGCCAACCGCCGATGAGCGGGAGAAAATAGACGGACGAAGCATACAATCCAAAAATTGGTCCGGCATCCTTTTCTGTAAACCCCAAACCGCCTTCCTGAATTTTGGCAGTCATGTAGAGAAAGAGAATCGCTTTCATCCCGTAAAAGCTAAACCGCTCCCACATTTCGGTAAAAAAGAGCGTTGTCAGTCCGCGCGGCTGCCCGCCGAGTCCGCCTTTATCGTTTACCGAATCACGAAAATCGTCGGCATTCAAAGTGTTATCCATTTGTGCTTGTCCTAGAAAATTGGAGTTTCGTAAAAGTTGACGTGAAATATAACAAATTCGTTGCCGAAACCTGAAATTTCTGCTACAAACATTCAGCAATCGAAGGAGATTTTGATGAAAATTTTGATAAATGTTTTATCATCGGCAATTTTGCTGGCTGCTTTTGCTCTGCCCGCGCCTGCCCAAGACGTTGATAAAATGCCGATGATTACAGTCACCGGAACTGCCGAGGTTCAAGTCGCGCCGGATGAAGTGGTCTTCTCACTTGATGTCACTAAAACCAACAAAGATTTACAAATCGCCAAACGCTTAAACGATGAAGCGGTCGGCAAAATTCTAGAACTGACGCGCCGCTTTAATATTCCTGCTCAGAACGTTAAAACGGATTACATTTCTGTCGAGATGAAATACGAATCTATTCGTGATGCTAAAACCAAGGTTTACGACGAAGATGGTGATGAAGTAGGCAAAAAGGTGTTTCGCGGTTACGAAGTTTCCAAAACTGTGATCGTCAGGCTGACAGACATCAATCGGTTTGAAGAATTTTTCGCAGAAGTTTTAAAAGCCGGAATTAGCGAACTAAACAGCGTCAAATTTGAGACTTCGAACCTGCGCGAAAACAAAGACAAAGCGCGGGCAATGGCAATGAAAGCCGCGCAGGAAAAAGCAGTCGCCCTGGCTGGTGCAATTAATCAAACAATTGGCAAAGCGATCAAAATAATCGAAGCTGGAGCAGCTTCGCCAAGCTATGGTTATATGGCAAATGCGACAAGTAATTCTGTCAGCACAAGCGGAAGTTTTTCTGAAAGTGTGGCGACTTTTGCGCCCGGAACGATCAAGGTCGAAGCGCAGGTTACGGTCAGTTTTCTCTTAAATTGAGAGGAAAATTTGATGAAGAGAAAATGGATAACTGAAAAATTTTTCAGTTATCCATTTTCAAGTTTCCGGTTTTTCGTTAACTTTTTAACTTTCGTGATGATTGTCGCCGGTGCCTTTGCCTTTAGTAGCGGCTTTGGCTTCCTGTGGAAGCGGCAATCCAATTCCATCAGATTTTGAAAGTTGTTGTTCAGGTTCGCTTGATTCTTCTGCAAGTTCACTGATTAATGCACCGCCCGAACGTTTCGAAAAAGTCAGTTTATCTAATGCTTCGTTAAAATCAACGATGACGAGATCGCCAAAAGCAACTTGTTCGGTCGCTACCAGATTTGAAAGCGGATAAACCAGAAATCGCTCAATTGCACGTTTTAAATGACGCGCGCCATATTTGTAATCAATTCCCTCGCGAAGTAAAAATTCTTTCGCCGCGTCAGAACAGCGGAAAATAAACTTCGTGCCAGCGCTTTGCGTAATGCGTTTTTGGACGGCATCAAGCTCAATTTCCAAAATCAGCCGCAAATGGTGATCTTTGAGACTGCGAAAAACTACGACTTTATCAATCCGGTTCATAAACTCCGGCGAGAATTTACGGCGCGCTGCTTCCGAAGCCGTCCGGTAAATTTTCAAGTCAATTTCAGTGTCGTTAGCATTTTTGGCGGATTTGGAAGCGAAACCGATTCCGCCCGAAATCATTTCGGACATTTCGCGTGCTCCCAAATTTGAGGTCATAATCAAAATCGTCTTTGAGAAATCAACGCGCCGATTGTCACCGAGAGTTAAAGTTGCTTTATCCAGAATTCCTAAAAGTAATTGCCAGAGCGCATCAGATGCTTTTTCGATTTCGTCAAACAGGACAAATGTTAATTTATTGTCGTCAGTGTGATAACGATCGAGATTTTCCTGTGTCAAAAGCGGGGCAGTTTCGCGGTGCCCAAGATATCCGGGAGGCGAACCGATCAGTTTGGCGATTTCGTGAGAGTGTTGAAATTCGGCGCAGTCAATTTTTACCACTGCGTTAGGATCACCAAATAGAATTTCGGCGGCAGCTTCGACAGCGCGGGTTTTCCCAGAACCGGTGGGACCTAAGAAAAGCATTGTTCCGACCGGGCGCGTCGGATTATTCATTCCGGCCAAAAAGATTTGGTAAAGTCCGCTCAGGCGGCGGACGGCGCGCTCTTGTCCAACAACACGACCATGCAGTTTTTCTTCAAAATCTTTGGCGCGCGGGCTTTTCTGGTCTGGGTCAAGAGCAACGGTTAGTTCTTCAGATTCAATTTTGTTTTTTGTTAATTCTCGGGTCATAGCGTTATCACCTTTCAAACACATATTAGTGAAACAAGCAAGCGACTTACTGTCGTCAATTGGACGCGATGGAAACGTCGCAACTTTAAGAACGAGGTTTCGCAGGTAAATTGCGAAACGCTAATAGCAATTATAAAAGATGCAAATGGGATGACGCGAGTTCGCTAAAATGGGGCTTAGCTGCGTCAGTGGAGCGTGGAGTAGAGCAACTTGAGCTTCCAGCGTCAAGCTGCTTGATGGTTTGCATTGTGCCGCAATTTTTAAATAAATGCAATAGAATTTGTTGCAAAAATGTAACAAATTCTCGCAGATCAAATTTTAATCGCAGTTTTTTGGTTCATATAGCAGTAATTAAATTCTCGTCCTGTAAATACCAAAGAGTGTTTGTCAGCTTCATAAACTGAAAAGAAATATCGTTTTCAGCGAATAGCTGTGGAAAGCCACAGTTACCGCTGTGTCTAACTTTGTGCAAACCCAACGAGAATTGTCGTTCAATTGACCAAGTTTGAGGAGATTAAAATAATGAGCTTAGAAAAAAACAATAACCTATTTAATGCCGGAACGGCTTTGGCAATTGGTTTGGTATTATCGTCAATCATCATGGGTTGGTCTTACATGCATGTCAAAAAAGGTGATGAAGCAGTAACAGTAACGGGTTCAGCGCGAAAACGTATTAAGTCTGATTTAGTTGTGTGGAGCGCCGGCGTTTCCTCTCAGGCGCCGAAATTATCGGATGCTTACCGAGAGCTTTCAGAGAATATTCCACGCATTAAACAATATTTGCTTACTAAAGGAATTAGCGAAAACCAGATGACGATTTCCGCAATTTCCTCAACCACTTTGCATGAACGCGACTCAGACGGAAATGAATCGTCGGCAATCACCGCCTATTCTCTCCGCCAACAGGTCGAAGTAAGATCAAACGACGTCGAGCGCGTCGCGCAGATTGCCCGCACATCAACTGAACTTATTAATCAAGGTATTTTACTTGAATCAAGTTCGCCGCAGTATTCCTACACACAGATTGGCGATCTAAAAATCGCCATGCTTGGCGAAGCGGCGAAAGACGCAAAAGCCCGCGCCGAACAAATTGCTGGCAGCACTGGCAACAAAATTGGGACGCTCAGATCAGCGCGGATGGGCGTGATGCAAATCACGGCGGCTGACTCAACGGAAGTTTCCGATTCGGGCATCAGCGATACTTCTTCGATTGAAAAGGATGTCACAGCTGTCGTTAATATTAGCTTTGCAGTTGAGTAGCAGTTAACAGAGTCGTTAAAGTTCTAAAAGAATAAGAAATGAGTGTCGCACGCAGTAGCCGAATATGTTGCGTTGCGGCACTCATTTTATTTTTGGCGGAAAATGCTGAAATCCACCTCGTTTAATCATAATATTCCAAGCCTAAATGCGTAATTAAATCTTCGCCTTTTAAATGCCGCAAAGTATTTTTAAGCTTCATTAGCTGAATAAAAATGTCGTGTTCCGGATAAAGTCCGGGCGCGGTCTGCGGGGCTTTGAAATAAAACGAGAGCCATTCCTGGATTCCGCTCATTCCGGCGCGTTGCGCTAAATCTAAAAATAAAGCTAAGTCCAAGCAAAGCGGTGCAGCTAAAATCGAATCGCGGCACAAAAAATCAATTTTGATCTGCATTTTGTAGCCGAGCCAGCCGAAAATATCAATACTATCCCAGCCTTCTTTATTGTCTCCGCGCGGCGGATAATAGTTAATGCGGACGACGTGCGAAAAATCCTTGTATAATTCAGGGTAAATTTCCGGCTGCAAAATGTGTTCGAGAACCGAGAGTTTGGATTCTTCCTTGGTTTTGAAAGATTCAGGGTCATCTAAAACTTCGCCGTCGCGATTGCCCAAAATGTTGGTGGAATACCAGCCGTCAAGACCGAGCATTCGAGATTTTAAACCGGGCGCAATCAACGTTTTCATAAACGTTTGTCCAGTTTTAAAATCTTTGCCGCAAATCGGAACGCCTTGTTTATTCGCTAAATCTAGCAAAGCCGGAATGTCAACGGTTAAATTCGGAGCGCCGTTAGCAAACGGCACATTTGATTTGAGCGCGGCATATGCGTAAATCATCGAGGGCGCGATTGCCTCATCGCTATCATACAAACCTTTTTCAAATGCTTCGAGCGTCAAATGAACTGCCGACGCCTGTAAGTAAACTTCGGTCGAAGCTGCCCAGACCATCACCAGTCGATCACAATTATTCTTGATCTTGAATTCGGCAATATCCGCCATCAGCATTTCGGCCAGCTCCATTTTGTTTTTGCCGGTTTTAATGTTAGTCCCAGTCAATCGTTTAACGTATTTTTGCTCAAAAACGGCGGGCATCGGTTTTAATGAATCGAGTTGTTCGCCAACCTGTGCAATTAAATCTTTTTCTAAAACTCCGGCTTTTGTCGCAGCTTCAAAAGCGGAGTCGGCGAAAATATCCCATGCTCCAAAAACTATTGACTCCAAATCTGCGAGCGGCACAAAATCTTTGATTTTTGGTGAACGATTATCGGTTCGTTTGCCGAGTCTGATTGTCGCCATTTGCGTCAAAGAACCGATTGGCTTGGCTATTCCTTTGCGAATTGCTTCAACGCCAGCTACAAAAGTCGTGCTGACCGCGCCCAGCCCGACAAGTAAAATGCCAAGTTTTCCGTTTGCCGGAGCAATGTCCGTTCCCGCTTCAACCATTAATTAAATCTCCAGAGGCAAAATAAACCGTAATTCTACGCTATATTCAGATTAAAGACGAATCATAACAACACTAGTTCTTGATTGTTGAAGGTGTCGTTTTTATTTTTAGAGTTGTTTTCTTCTGCCGGAGAATTGCAGGACATTTCGTAGCAAAATTGTTTTTGCGAAGGTAAGAATCAGAAAATTTCATTTGTCAGCAATTGGTCGCGTCGCGCCAAGAGTCGCGCCGGATTATTAGTAATAATCCCGTAGATGCCGAGGTTGGCGGCACGTTTGACCCAAGCCGGATGATCGGCAGTCCAAATCACAATGCGGAGTCCGGCGGCGTGTGCTTTGCGGATTGCGCGGCTCGTCGCAAGCGTGTAGTGCAGCGAGATTTCGTCGGCGTTAACGCGCAGCGCGGGTTTGACTAATTCGCGCCCTGGACGCAAAACGCGTGACGGATTTGGTTTATACAAAGCAGCAATCCGAATCTGCGAGGACATTTTTCTCATTTGGCATAAGCATTCGTGTTCAAAACTTTTGACCACGACGCGGTGCAAATAATCAAAATCGTGCGTTAATTCAGCGATGGCTTTGGCGAATTTTGCATAGTTTCCGTCTTCACATTTAAGTTCGACGTAAATTAGTTTGTCATTTTGGCGCATTAATTCGAAAAATTGTTCGAGAGTCGGGACAGTCGCACGCCGATATTCGTTCTGCGCATATTTCTCATGACGAAAGTTGAACCAAGTTCCGACGTCAATTTTTGCCAATTCGCGCGAACTCATATCCGCTAATCTGGTTTCCTGAAAAGCTACCCGCTTGAGTGTTGAATCATGGAAAACGACCGGCACGTTATCACGGGCTAGACGCACATCACACTCGACGCCCTCCGCCCCGTCCTTTAAAGCACGATTAAATGAGACGAGGGTGTTTTCCGGCGCCAGTGCCGACGCCCCACGGTGGGCAATGATTAAAGGAAAATTTGCCACTTAAAAACTTTAATTGTTTATCAGCTACGATAAACTCGGTAATCAATCTCAGCGAAAATGTTATCGCGGCTTTCGATGTTTGCTAATTGTTCCGGGTTAATTTGTCCATTTTCCAAATCTTTTGCCAGCAAATCAAAGCGATGAATGTGCGACCTGAACCGGCGCGATGCGTACTCGACCGTGGTGCCTTGATAAATCTGAAAAGCCCAATCGCTCGACTGCGCCAGCAGCAGTTCACGTGCAAGCTGATTCAAAGCTCGATATTCAAGTTCGTTGGGCATTTCATAGATGTTTGCCAGACGCGTCATTCGCTCTTCGGCAACGTGCTGATAAGGATACATCCATGAAGTTTTTTCGTTGAGCCAAACCTTATAATAACCGCGTTCGCCCCATGACGAAGCAGATGGCTGCTGACGCTGAATCGGAATATCAGCATCAAGAAAATCGCCCGGCGTGATAGCGGCAATTTCCGTTTGGTCAAAATGCAGTTTGCGAAAAACGAAATCTAAAAATTGCGGACCTTCAAACCACCAATGCCCATAGAGTTCTGCATCATATGGCGAAGTTACGAGCGGAGCGCGACCATCATAATTTTCTCGCAGCGTCCGAGCCTGCTCAATTCTCTTATAGACAAAATCTGTCGCGTCTTGCGCCGATTTTTCAATTGCGAGAGCCGGAAGATACGGCTCTTTGCGCTCTTGCGAAACGTCTTTGCCGGAAATTCGATAATACTTCAATCCCAAATGTCGCCGATTGCCGTCTTTATGTAAATGCGGCTTGAGATAATCGAGCGGTAAATCCCAGCCGATGTCGCGGTAAAATTCTCGATAAACCGGATTTCCCGGATAACCGACAATTGAACTCCAAACCTGCTGGCTGGTTTCCATATCGCGGGCAAAAACAGCCACGCCGTTAGGACACCGCACCGGAGCATGGACACCGTAGCGAGGGCGCGGGTCGCCGTACAGCAGAGCGTGCGCATCTGCAATAAAATACTCGATTCCGGCTTTAGCGAGCAAATTTTCCAACCCCGGTTCATACGCGCATTCCGGCAACCAAATTCCGCGCGGGCTGCGTCCGAAATGCTTCTGATAATTAGCGACAGCGATTTCAATTTGCGCCCGCTTCGCCGCGTCCGAAGACATCAAAGGCAGAAAGCCGTGCGTCGCGCCGCAAGTAATAATCTCCAAAACGCCGTCGTCCTGAAGTTTGCGAAAAGCGCCAACCAGATCTTTTCTATAAACGTCATGCCATAAATGCGATGCGGTTTCGAGCATCTCGACATACATTTGTGCTGCCGGCAGAAATTGCTCATCGTCCTGTTTGACTCTTTCGATTTCTTTACGAGCCAATTCAAGCAGATTAGCCAGATGCTGCGTGTATCTATTCTGCAGAGTTTCGTCTGACAACATTTCGCACAGTGGCGGCGAAACATTCATTGCCAAGCGTGGTTTTGCTCCAGCTTCGCGCAACCGCTCAAAAATAAAAATGAGCGGTAGATAAACTTCAGTAATTGCTTCGAAAAGCCAATCCTCTTCTAAAAATTCCGGATATTCCGGGTGACGCACAAACGGCAAGTGCGCGTGCAAAATCAAGCTAAAATAACCTGTTGGCATTAAACAGTGAACAGTGAACAGTGAACAGTGAACAGTTTAAGTCAAGCTCTAACAAAAACTATTTAACATTCACCACCCGCAATTTACCAATCAATAAATTCAGAACTCGAAACATGCAAAAATTCCGCGCTCGACGGGAACGACGAGTCTTCCGAGAAATTACCGGCGCTGTAATCTTCGTCAAAAGGATTTCCAGCGGTAGCGGCGCGAAGTTCTGGAAAACGAAGCTGGGGAAACAAAATTTCGGGAAAATGAATCGCGCTGGCTCCGACTGCAACCGGCGCGAGACGCATCCATCCAATCGCGTTTTCATCTGTAAACATTTCAACAAACTCGCTACCGAAAATTGACTCGAGCACCGTGCGAACATTGTTTTGCTCGAGGGAGTTTGGATTTGCCGCCAAAACCTGCTCGAGCCATGCGAAAACGGCAGGTGAAAGCGCCGCTTGCAAATCAGCAAACGGAACTCCCGCCGCGAGCGAAACCAATAGCCAGCGTAATTCGGTCAAGTCTAATTCACCTTGCACAACAGGCGCAAAACGATTTGCCACCGCGAGCGTTGAGGCATCTTCGCTGGTCTCGCCGGTTTCCGCGTTTGCTCCGAAAGCTACTCCAAATACATCGTGTGAATAACCCGATGCAGTCAAAACTTGAACAAACTGTTTGGTTGAGACAACCCAATCTGCATCAGTGTCGGCATGCGGGCTCGGCTCGGCTCGCGGTGTGTTAACTGAATTTGATGAAAGTAGGCGGATAAACGGACGGTTGACGGCGTAAAATCCTAAATCAACTCGATATCCGACGTTTGAGCGGACGTTATACCACCAGCTTCCCTCAAAATTAGCTGGGGCAAAACTTTCCGCCTTGGTTTGTAAATTGATCAACTTAGTAACTAATTGATAATTGTTAGCACGGCTCCCAAAAGCCTTTTGCAGAGTTTCAAACGGATTCCCGGCAATACTCCAATAAAGAAAAATTCGGTTTGGTGATTGCAGGTAAAGTTTCGCGCTGTTATTACGCGGCAGTTCAGGCAGCGAATCGGCGACCAGTTCGTCTTTTTCAATTGTTTCGGTGCCGGTTTCGCGAGCCTTTGCAATAGCGGCTTCAATTTCGCTCTTGGCGTCGGATTCTTCAAAAGGTTCAATGGATTCTTCTTCGGGTTCTTCAGCCTGAGGTAAAGCGGGTAGATAACCAATTCGTGATTCTTGATCTACTTCTTTCGTTTCATCCTTTTTTACAGTCTTTGCTTCTTTATCTTCTTCAGGCTCAAGCAGCGCTTCAACACCATGTTCAATTGATTCAATCACATCGGAGACGACTTCGCCCACCGATTCGACGATACTGCTGATTATATCGCCGATACTCTCATTAGATTTTTCTGACATAAGATTTGTTTAATAAAAAATTTTAAATTGTTTTTGAATATAATTGTGCGCAGTCATTATTTTTTGATTGATTGCGCTTGAAATAAAGTAATTTGTCTGAAGATTTCTTGCAACCTAAGGCTTTAGCAGAAAGAGAAAAAGGAAACTAAAGTGGAGCAGATTAATAAACAAATAATTTTCAAGACTTCGACCTCAAAGCCGCTAAAATTATTTTGTTCATTCTCACAATCCTTGTGTACTTCCGTTTAGTTTCTTTTACTGCTTAAGAGACTGCAGATTTTCGGCGCGGCGCAGTTTGATTTCGATTTTTCCGATATTTGCTTGTATTTGTGAACGCACAGGGATGTGACGAATATCATCCGTCACCCACATAATCATCTTTCCTTCACCTGCAAGCGGACGTTTTTCGCCAAAAATTTGCGGTTCGATGCGCAAAGTCCACATTTTGCCCAAAACACTTTTTTGCAGTTCGCGGGCGACAACTTTGACCGGAATATCATAAACTACACCGGAATCGCTCAAGCGCACCATAAATTCTTTGCCGACGGTGAGCGGCTGGCGACGCAAATAGTAAAGCGCTGAAATTAAATCCTGCGCCGAGGTTTCAAGCGGCGAAGTAATCATGCGCGGAGGCGACATCAAATTGTTCGGGTCAATTTCGCGGTAAGTTAATTTGCTGGCAAGGTAGTCGAAATTTGCTTCGCTGTTACGAACGCGTTTGTCCTGTTCGTCATAACGGACGGTTTGCAGAATCCGAAAATTATCAGTTTGCACAGTTGAGTCAAATTTTTGCAGAAAACTGTAGCTAACGAGTTTGAGCAGGCTGCCTTTGGAAACTGCTTCGGCTTTAAATTGCAATTCGTTAGGCGAGTCTTTTTCGTCGTCGGCAACGGTAAAAGTCAAATCTGCAACATCAATCCCGCGCAGTAACAAGCGGCTATATTTAGCTTCATAAGTTAGTGTTTCGCCCACTTTGAACGGCTCTTTTTTTGGCGCGGCGAAACTATCCGCAAAGCCTCTTTCGCCTTGGCTGACTTTTACCTGTCGTTGCTGCGCCGCCAAGTTTGTGAACGACGCAAAAAACAGAGCGACGAGAAACGCTACGCTGCACAAAAATCGCACACAACTTTTCATTAGTTTGACTCTTTCAAAGACAATTAGTATTTAGAAAAAAGCCGCTTTTATAAATTTCACAAAGAGCAAACTCCATGCCGCCAAGAGACCCAACGCTGCGCGATATTCACGATATTTTAAGTATAAACTAAAATCAAATTTGTGTAATGATTTTTGTTCGTCGCCGGGTTGCCAAGCCGTCAACCGCGGAACAAAAAGCGGGACGTTTTCGGCATAATGCTCGTAATCGGCGGGGAAAAGCGCTGCGACGTCGCGGGCTTCGATTCGCATGACCGGCAAATAAATACCCAAAAACAATGCGGCGAAAAGCAAAATCAGCCAGACATTCGCGCCCGCGATGGTAAACCCTAAACCGAGAATAAAACTGCCTAAATAAAGCGGGTTGCGCGTTCGCGCATAAGGACCGGAAATTGCCAAAGCCGCGTTTTTGCGAATGTGACCAGCCGCCCAAGCGCGAACCAAGAGACCGATGAGAGCTACTGAGCCGCCCATGATCAAGGATAATAAATTCGGTTTTGCTAGTAAAACAAAAGCAATCCCGCACAAAAAGCCGAGCGGAACGCGCCAGCGCTGAATTAATGTTCCGCCACGTTTAGACAATTGAGCAACTCTCCGATTTCACTATCATTTTAGCTGATTCTAATCTCTTTTTCACTGCTTGCAAAACCCTCTCGACTGAGATGTCCATGCAAATCCAATTATTGCAAGAACGGCGATGACAGTTTTCGCGGCAGCCGATGTCAAAACGTTCAACGCAAACGTCGCTCATTCGCGGGCTACCGTTGCGCCACCACTCGGTTGGACCGAAAATGCCGACTACTGGCGTCCCGGCTGCAACTGCCAAATGCGTCGGTCCTGTGTCCCCTCCAAAATAAAGCTCGGCGCGTTTTGATAATTCGTAAAATCCCTTGAGCGACAAACTTGCTGTCATTGTTTGATTCGATTTACTCGCCGCTAGAACGCGCTCCGCTAAACTCTCTTCGCCGGGTCCAAAAGTGATAATTGATTTCAAATTTAATTCGCGAAAAATTCGGTCAGCTAGCGTTCCGAATTTCTCTGCATCCCAGAGCTTTGTAGTCCAACCACCGCCCGGATTGAGAATGACGAACTTGCCGCCGGTTTCGCGCATTGCATTTTCTGCTTCGCTCTTGTGTGATTCATTTGTCGTAATCGGAAACTCGTAATCATCGCCGCGAACTGGGATTTCAATTTGCAGAGCTTTTTCAGCTAATCGCAAGTTTTTCTCGATAACGCTTATCCGCGTCCCAATTTCAACGGTTTCCGTCAGTAAAAAACGGCTGGCGGGTTCACGCAAGCTTTCTTTGGCAAAACCGACGCGACGCGACGCGCCGGAGAGTCGAGCGAGCAAACTGGATTTGAGCAGTCCTTGGAAATCGAGGGCGACGTCAAATTTTTGAGATCTTAATTCATCAAACTGACCGCGCATTAACCGCCACTTACCCGCCCACGATTTTTCGCGTCTCACAGCACGCGTATCAACTTCGATCAGATTTGATAAATGCGGGTTATCACGCAAAATTTCTGCCGCCCCCTTTTCCACCGCCCAAGAGATTTCGGCTGCGGGCAAAGCTCGCCGAATCGCCGCCAGTGTTGGTAGAGCGTGGACGACATCGCCGATACTGCTCACTTTGACGATTAAAATTTTCATTTTAAGTAACCGGTAAGCAGTGAGCAGTGAGCAGTAAGGTATCTTTGCTTTCTGAAGATTTCATAATTGAGAAATTTGATGCTCTTTGCAGCTAAAAATCTGCTCACTGCTCACCGCTTACTGCTCACTTTGCTTAACATTTCAGTGGTTGAATGATTTTTCGCGTCTCCAGTGATCACGACTTGACCGCCGCACTCATGCACGATGTCTCGCTCCGGCACTGATTCGACGGTGTAATCAGTGCCTTTAGCATGAAAATCAGGGCGAATCGCCCTAATTAAATCTTCAACTGTCGGTTCCGGAAAAATCGTTACAAAATCAACGGCGCGTAAAGCGGCAATGATTTCAGCGCGTTCGCGTTCGGGTTGAAACGGGCGATTGACGCCTTTTAATTTTTGTACTTGTTCGTCGGAATTAATCCCGACAATTAAAATATCTCCAAACTTTTTTGCCGCTTCCAAATAGCGAATGTGACCGACGTGCAGCAAATCAAAACAACCGTTTGCTAAAACGATTTTCGCTGCGGCGCGGCGTCGTTCAATTGAAACGCGGGCAATCAGCCGGTTACGTTCTAAAATCAATTTTGCCGATTTTTGTTCGTGTAAATCCATTAAAATTTGTCACAATAAACGCAAATATCATTTTAACTATTCGCATTCATCTGAGCTTTTATTCTCACTGGTTTTGCAGCGAAAGCAATAGTTCGCGTTGCGTGACTGTCGCAGTCCCTCGTTTCATGACGACGATTCCTCCCGCGTGATTGGCAAGCTGAGCAGCTTGAGAAAAATTTGCTCCCGCCGAAATTGCCAGCGCGTAGGTCGCCATCACCGTATCGCCCGCTCCCGTGACGTCAACCGGTTCGAGCGAGCCAACGACAGGTATATGAAGCGGCTCCGCCGCGCCCCGCTCAATTAGCAACATTCCATCTGCTCCGCGAGTTACAAGCAAAGACCCTAAATCCAATTTTTCGCGCAGTTCGAGACAAGCTGCGGTTAGTTTTTCGCTGTTCGCGAATTTTTGTCCTAATAGCTGCTCGACTTCATCCTGATTCGGGGTAGCGGAAGTAGCCCCCCCAAACTCACTGAGGCGAAAACGAGAATCAACTAAAACCGGAATATTTTTTATTTTAGCAATTTTGCGGACAGCCGTGGTTACCTTTTTTCCTGCCACTCCATAATTATAATCCGAAATAATAATTGCCGAAACTCCTGCAGCGGCTTTATTGAGGCTATTTGCAAGCGCCGTTTCTAGATCGTCCGTCAGTTGGGTGTCGTTTTCATAATCGAGACGGATAACTTGCTGCCGCGGAGCGTGAGTTTGCCCGGCCAGAATCCGCATTTTGGTAGTAGTTTGCCAGTGATCCGATGCCATCAAATAACTGGTTTCGACGTTTGCGGCGGCTAGATTTTCGCGTAAATTGTTGCCCGCCGCATCGGTGCCGATGATGCCGAGCAAAACACTTTGTCCTCCACACGCGGCAACATTCGCCGCGGCGTTTGCCGCGCCGCCGGGCAGAGTTTGAGTTTGCTCGTGACGCAGAATAAAAACCGGAGCTTCGCGCGAAACCCGGTTGATTGCTCCGTAAACGAATTGGTCGGCAATGACATCACCGACAATCAAGATTTTACAAGCGGAAAACTTGTGAACGAAAGCCGCGAGGACTTTGTTATTTGGCGTAAAATTCACGGGCAAAGCTAAAAAGGACGGCAGCTGCAAATAATATGCTGCGCGTCCTTTTCATCCTGATTTAGATTTTCAACCAGCGGCGCATGAGCCGCAAATTGTCAGTGTGTATCTTGAGCCGCAATCGGAAAATCACCTGATGCGCCGAATTGAATGGATTGGAAGCCGCTTGTGCTGCCTTGAATGTAGAATGAACCGGTTGTGTCACGCCACACAGCGATGTCCGTTTTGCCATCACCATCGTAATCGTTTTGGGCTAAGAAATCAGTGGCCGACGTCCCAAATTGATATCCGGTAACACTACTATTTGAGCTATTTAAAATGTACCAGATCAAACCTCCGCCCGTGTCACGCACCGCGCACAAATCGGTTTTGCCGTCACCATCGTAGTCGCCGGGAGCGAAAAAGTCGTTGCCGTAGCCCCATTGAAGCGATTGAACGCCGCCCGTACTTTTTAAGATATAAACGTTTGAGGGGGTATTCGGAGCTGTCGAAGTTGGGCGCTGGACGGCTTGATCAAATTTACCGTCGCCGTCGTAGTCTCCGGGAATTGCGTAATCGCCCGCCAAGCCGAATTGAACTGAGCTAAAAGTTGGAGTAGCTGTATTTGTCAAAACGTACCAGTACAACAGACCACCAGAACGCCGAGCAACCGCGAAATCGGTTTTTCCGGCAGCATCGCCATCCCATTGACGAGGAATCGGTTCGTCACCGGAAGTTCCGAATTGTTGAGCGGCAAACGTTCCAGTCATGCTTTTCAGATAATAAAATGTGCCGTCGGTATCGCGCCAGACGCAAATATCGCCTTTGCCATCACCGTCGTAATCACCGGGGCAAGGCGTATCGGTAGTAGCAACTCCGAATTGCGCGGCGGTGAAGCCTAGCGTACTACGAAGAATGTACCAAACGTTGCCTGTCGGACGAAAAACGGCTGGGTCAGCCTTGTTATCGCCATCATAGTCCAAAGCACGACGCAAACTTACTTGCGCGAACGAAGGAAGAGCCAGCAACAGCATGAGGGCAAACGGAGTAATTGTTTGAAGTGCTTTTCGCAGAGCTAAAGACATATTGTTAATTTCCTTATTACCTGTAAAATTAGAGGACTGAATAGCAAAGCAAGACCGTCGAAGTGAAGTCAACTTTGATTGCCACTTTCACTTTAGAACAAAAGCGATGGCGATTTCAAGTTAAAAATTGTTTAATTATTTACTTGTCAATCTATACTTAT
>JBDTZD010000420.1:0-4804 GCA_040005335.1 Pyrinomonadaceae bacterium
CGGGCGGCTTGGATGTCAGAAAGTTTGACGGTCATAAACTGCAGATTATAATCCGAAATCACTGTGCGTGTGAATCAAAACTCAGAATTTCGTGGTTGTTTATGCAAAAAATAATTTAAACTGGGCTTATCATTATTAAAAGTAATTGGGCGTTTTGCTATTCTCTAACGGTCAAAAACGATTTCTCAATTGCGTTGTCAGCACCGGATTTAAGTAAATTGAACTTCTCAAATATGAAGACTTTAGCTTTCTTTCGACACGGTTTGATTCTTTTGTTTCAGATACTTGTCGCACATCAAGTTATGGCACAAACCAAGACAGACTTCATCAATAAAAAAGTTTTACCGAAAAGCCGTTTGATGCTTGAGCGGAGTTCGCGCGCAAATTCGTTTTACGATGTCGTCGGGCGCAAATCTGCCGCCTTCGGCTACGAACATCGCGGCATGGAAGCCTGGGTTTATCCAATGAAACTCGTGGATGATTTTGAACTTGATTTTAAAATTGAAGGTTACAATCTGGGGTTTCGCGGAGCAGATTTGCTGACTCACATTGAGGTTCGACCGGAAGCCACGACCTTTACCTATTCGCACGCTGCTTTTACAGTTAAACAAATCATTTACGCGCCTGTAGATGAGCAGGGTTTGATAATGCTGCTCGATATTAATACGACTTTGCCGATGACAGTTGAAGTTTCATTTCGTCCGAAACTGGCGCTCGCCTGGCCCGGAAATTTAATGACCGGCTCTTACGGTTTTGAGGAAAAAGATCATTACTACTTTATCGGGGAAGAAACGCAAAAATACTACGGAATAATTGGTTCGCCGACGGCTAGAGATGTTTCCCTGATGCCATATCAGGAAGAGCCGCAAGATGTTCCTGTGCGTTATCAAGTATCAGTTTCGCCCGCAGCGGCTCGCCAAAATTTTGTTCCAATCGTGATCGCCGGCAGCACTGACGGGCGCAAAAAGGCTGAAGAAAATTACAAAAAGTTGCTCTCAAACGCTCTTCCGCTATACGAAAAAAACGTAACCTACTACGAAAATTTACTCGAAAATACGACGCAGGTGACCACGCCGGACGAGCGGTTAAACACAGCGTTTGCGTGGGCTAAAATCGGTGTTGACAAAGGCATTGCGACCAATCCGTTTTTGGGTACGGGACTGCTCGCCGGTTTCCGAACTTCGGGTGAGAGCGAACGAGCGGGATTCGCCTGGTTTTTCGGACGCGATGCGCTCTGGACGGCCTTGGCAATCAATTCTTACGGCGATTTTGCAGCGACGAGGACGGCACTCCAATTTTTGAAAAAATTTCAACGCGCGGACGGTAAAATTCCGCACGAAATATCGCAAAGCGCGTCGCTCGTTGATTGGTGGAAGAGTTATCCATATGCCTGGGCGAGCGCGGATGCAACGCCGCTTTACGTTATTGTTCACGCCGATTATTTTCGTACCACAGGCGACCTAGATTTTCTGCGAAATAATTGGGACTCGATTCAAAAAGCTTATAAATTTTCTGAAGCCACCGATACCGATGGCAACGGACTGGTTGAAAACACCAAATTCGGTCACGGCTGGGTCGAAGGCGGCGCGCTCTATCCGCCGCACGAAGAAATTTATCAACAAGGAGTCTGGATCGAAGCCGCGCGCAGTCTGGCGGAAATGGCTGACGCGATGAATGATAAAATTCAGTCAGAAAAGGCGCGCGCCAACGCCGAAAAAACTCGTGCGGCGATGGAACAAACATATTGGCTTGAAGATCAAGGGTTTTACGCATACGCAACCAAACAGCCGTTTGTCAAACTTCCTACAAACGAGCCGCCCAAAGCTGATCCGGGACCAAATCGCGAGCGGCGGCAAGCCCGCATGGACGAGCTGGCTAACGCCAAAATTTATGACGAGGACACGGTGTTGCCAGCCGTCCCGATGTGGTGGCGCGCCATGGAAAACGAGACCCGCGCTCAAAAACAAATTGATCATTTAGGGAGCGGTAAAATCGCTACCGATTGGGGCGCGCGGATTCTGGCAAACGACAGCCGCCTTTATGATCCGCTCTCTTATCACAACGGCTCGGTCTGGGCTTTGTTTACCGGTTGGCAATCGCAAGCGGCTTATAATTATGGTCGTCCGCACGTTGGAAATCAGGCGTTAATGGCAAACGCTCTATTAACTTATTCAGATGCGCTCGGCTATGTGACGGAATTGTTGTCAGGCGATTTTAACGCGTCGTTTGGGCGCTCCAGCCACCACCAGGTTTGGTCTTAATCAATGGTGATTACGCCTCTTTTGCGGGGAATGCTCGGAATCAAAATTACCGACGGCGGCAATACCGTTAAACTCGCTCCCCAAATTCCGATTAACTGGGACGATTTGGAAATACGCAGGATTAGCGCCGGAAACGTTCTGCTCGATTTTACGCTAAGGCGTGAAAACGGGAAATTGACGATTTCAATCGCTCGGCGCTCAATCAATAGTAGTGATACTAAAAGTTCAACTCATTTAATATTAGCTCCGGCTTTTCCGTTTGATGCAAAAGTTAAATCGGTTTCTATTGACGGTCAACCGACGACTTTCAACTTGAAACGAATCGGAGACATTCAACAAGCCGAAATGAGCTTTGATTTGGCACAACCAAAAGCTATCGTTTCCTTTGTTTATGACGAAGGCACTGATGTTTATCTAATTCCTCAAACATTAGTTGCCGGAGCGGAAACGAGCGGATTACGAATTATTAAATCGCAAGCCGGAGAAAAAGGACTGTTTCTATCGGTGGAAGGCGCGGGACAGCAAACTTATCAGCTCAACGTCAGATCAACCCATCAATTGCAGGAGGTTGAGGGTGTCAAAGTAAAATCCGCCCTGTCTGGCGGAGACGCTCAGCTCTCTATTTCTTTTCAAGGCGCGCCGCAAACATACATTAAACGTGAGATTCTGATTCCATATCAAAATTGAGACAAAATCACTGATTTCGCTGTGCGAGTTTCTTCAAGAGCTAAAAATCAGCTATATTGTCGAATGATTACGGATTACTTTCCCTATCCTTGGAGGCAAAATTTATGACGCAGATTTTACTGTTTCAAGCGGGCGGCGTGGCGGTGTTCGGCTTTTTTCTTTTCATCATTATAGCGATTGCTCTGTTCGTCATCGCATACAAAATGGTTCGCATTGTGCCGCAAGCAACGGTCATGTTAATTGAGCGACTCGGTAGTTTTAACCGATTAGCTTCGAACGGGTTAAATATCCTCATTCCTTTTTTGGACAGTCCGCGGGCAGTTTATTGGTCAAACGTGCGACCCGGTACGATTTCAATTGATTTGCGCGAGCAGTTTATTGATTTGCCGCCGCAATCGGTGATCACGCGCGATAACGTCATGATCAATGTGGATTCGGTTATCTATTGGCAGGTCACCGATCCGGTCAAAGCCGCTTACGAAGTTGCGGATCTGGTCGGCGGAGTTGTCCAACTGACCTTTACTGGAATGCGTTCGGTTATCGGTAAACTTGACCTGGATCACACGTTGAGTTCACGCGACCAAATCAACAGCGAACTGCGTCTTATTTTGGATGAAGCTACCGACAAATGGGGCGTCAAAGTGACCCGCGTTGACGTTAAAAATATTACTCCGCCCGATGACGTTCGCATCACAATGGAAAAACAGATGACGGCGGAGCGCACCAAACGCGCCCTTATTCTGCAAGCCGAAGGCGAAAAACAAGCTGCCATGACGCGCGCCGAAGGCGAACAACAAGCAGCGATCACCCGTGCCGAAGGCGAAAAGCAATCGGCAATTTTGCAGGCGGACGGCGCGGCGCAAGCGCGTCTGCGCAACGCCGCTGCTGAAGCCGAAGCAATTGCCAGAATCAACCAATCCATCGGAGATCCGGCACAAACCACGCAATATCTAATTACGGCGCGTTACATTGAATCTTTGCGCGATATGACGCGCGGCAACAATTCAAAAGTTATTTTCATGCCGATGGAAACTTCTTCGATGTTGTCGAGCATCGGCGCGATCAAAGAAGTTTTTGCCGAAACCGGAGAGAAATCAAACTCGCCACAACAGCAGCAGCAAAATCAGCTGCCGCAACCACCGCGCCCAAGAGCGCTGCAGGAATAGCAAACGAGCAGTTTAACAAGAGGGCAAATGTTAAACTGCTTATTAAACTCTGAGTTCACGTCCAGCCGTCTCTTGCCGGTTATCGGTAGCTGGTTTAACGTTTAAAGCAAATTTGTAATTTCAAAGGGGAAACCAAATGATTCGATCATTATTAGTTGTCGCGATTATAACCGCGCTCGGAATTGGAGCTTATTTCACGCTCGCCAATAAAAACATCACTTTGGCAAAGGAGAAATCTGTGTACGATTTTTCGATGAAAGATATTGACGGGAAAGACGTCAAATTAGACGCTTACAAAGGCAAAGTCGCGCTGCTGGTCAACACCGCCAGTCAATGCGGATATACGCCGCAGTATGAAGGCTTGGAGAAAATTTACGAGAAATATAAAGATCAGGGCTTTGTCGTGCTTGGCTTTCCAGCAAATAACTTTGGCGGGCAGGAGCCGGGAACAAACGCTGAAATCAAAGAGTTTTGCACTTTAAAATACAAAACCTCGTTTCCAATGTTTGCTAAAATATCGGTCAAAGGCGAAGATCAGCACCCGCTTTACAAGTATTTGACGAGCGCCGACACCGATCCGAAGTTTGCTGGTGACATCAAATGGAACTTCAATAAATTTTTGGTTGACAAAGACGGTAAAATCATCGCGCGGTTTGATTCTAAAGAGACGCCCGAAAGTGAAACCGTCAC
>JBDTZD010000025.1:0-4796 GCA_040005335.1 Pyrinomonadaceae bacterium
CCATCCGCTATCGCAGATGGTTCTGACATTGCCGCGCGGCTCGAAAAAGTTTTGCTCGAACGAATGAACGGGGCGGCAACGCTTGGATTAAGAATTACGTTTTATCGGGCGTTTTTGAATGCTGCTTCGACCGAACAGAGCAAACGGGCTTTGAAAGAAATCCTGTCCGGCAAGCTCGAAATAAAGGGCTTGAAATTAAAAACCAAAGACAAGTTTGATATTGTGACGCGGCTTCTGGTTTTAGGCGACGCTGATGCTCCGAAATTGCTTGAAGATTTGAGCAAAACCGAAACTTCCGACGAAGCCAAACGTTACGCTTACGCCGCCCGCGCCGGAATTTCAACGGCGGAAAACAAACAAAAGTTTTTTGATGATTTCTTAAATAACAAAGAGATTTCTGAAAGTTATATTGAAGCGGCGTTCACGCCTTTTAATTCAATTCGCCACGCCGATTTAACTTTGCCGTATTTGGATAAAGCGTTAGCTGAACTGCCGAATTTAAAACGCAATCGCAAAATCTTTTTTGTCAACGGCTGGCTGGCGGCATTTATCGGCGGGCAGCGTGACGAAAAAGCCTTAGAAATTGTCAACAAATTTCTGGCTGATAACCCAAATTTAGATCGAGATTTGCGATTAAAAGTTTTAGAAGTCGCTGACGGGTTGGAGCGCGGCATTAAAATTCGCCAGAAATTTGCCAATTAAAGATTGAGCAATTTTGCTTTTGCCGCTTTAAATTCTGCTTCGCTCAAAACGCCTTTCTCGCGCAGTTTGGCAAGCCTTTCTAGTTCTGCTGTAATATCTTTTTTGTTGGCTGAGTCAGCGGCATCCGCCCGGCTGTCTCCTCCGGTCGCCGAGTTAAATTTATCAAGTAACGCCCCGCCAACCCTTTTGCCGACTTTGCTGCCGATCATGCCGCCAACCAGCGCGCCCGCAAACGTCCCGACAACTGGGATCGGCAGTAATACTGTTCCGACCTGCGCGCCGGCAATAATACCCGCTCCGGTTCCAGCTAAACCACCGGTTTTTTCGTTATCTTCTTTTTGGTTCTCCGCTTTGTTCTGTTTTTCGTTCGCCATAATTTTTTCTACCTTTGGTTTTTGGTGAGTCTATCACATTTAACCGTCTCGAATTCCGTTTCTAGCACACAATAATACACGCTTAGAAACTAACAATACAAAGAAAGTTTTTGCGCCTTTAGCAACATTTCACAATTAACAAAGAAAGGCTCGTCCAGTAATTCCCTGACGAGCCTTTGAGGAGTAAGCTATGCGATTAAGCGCGAGATCAAAGCGAATTTAGAAACGCTAGTAATTTATTTTTATCTGCCGTACTCAACGCATTATATGAACTTGTCACACTCGTCGCTTGGCCGGCGTGACGCGCGATAGCTTCCTGCAAGCTAAACGACAGTCCATCGTGCATTAGACGGTTACGAGTTCGCAGTGCCCAGAGCGGAGCCGTCCGAATTTTATTCAATGTAAATGCGTATTCAGGAGTTGGCAAGAATGGAATACCGTCGCCAGTTCCGATGTCATGTAATAAAAAGTCGCTGTAAGGATGGATTATTTTGTTACCCAAAGCGTTAGGAACCGTCATGGCTCCGCCGTTAATTACGGTTCCCGGAGGCGCCGTAATAATTGCGGGAATGTGGCAAATTGCGCATCCTACTTGATAAAACTTTAGTTCACCAGCCAGCACATCAGCTGTTATCGGTCCGCGCGACGGGGCTTTAGTCGAGCGCATAAAGTTAGCGAATGCCTCAAGGTCGTCACCGTCGTCCTCAAGCTCAGGAACAAGGTCAAACGGCGTCCCAAACCCGACAAAGCGGCCACTAGAGGTGTTTTCGTCGGGAAACAGCGGATTAGTAATACCCATTTCGTTAAGATAAGCGTCGCCTGAGAATGACTCGAGACTGGCGTGTTGACTTTTCCACCCAAAGCGACCAATACGTGCGGCACTGTTGGCTTCAAGTATGGGAACGTTGATGGTCGAGCCGCGCAAATTTGACGGCTGCAGACTGCGAATGGCAAGTATTGTGCTGTTAGCGATTGCTTCAATATAGCCGTTGCCCAGCGTGTTTGTTGAGATTCGGAAAGTACGAACATCGTCCTCAAAGTTAACGCGCTCGACGATATCGGGGTGCGTAGCACGCGAGTGGACTAGCGAACCGCCCAAAGATTCAAAAAACTCTCCGTTATCCATCCGCCCGGTGCGGTGCTCAGCCACCTGGCTAGCTCCTCCGGTGGCGACGTTTTGGTGACACTCACGGCAACTCTGAGCATTATAGGTGGGACCGATTCCATCTTTGACGGTTTCGACTTCTTCAAAGATAAAGCGATTATCGTTAAATGAACGATTCGCGACAACGTTATCTTCGTTAAGAGTGTCAAAAGGCGGTCCCTGGGGATCAAAGCCGTTAGTTAAGTTGTCAAAACCGGTAGGCGCTTCGGTAAAGCTAAATGCGTTATTTTCCCCGCCGCTGGCGAGACTCAAATTGTTTGGTGCGGCTTCATCCTGCGGCGCGCCAACGGGTGTAAACCTTTGCTGTCGGCTGATGTTCTGGGTGATAATGTTTTGGCCGCTGCTCAAACGGGCGGCGGGCGCTTTGGCTACATTATCCTGACTCAGGACAGTGTTCCTAAACGTCGTAATGAGCGCGATGGCTACCACGAAAATCGCGATAATCGTCAATTTCAAGATTTTCATAAGACGGTTCCTTTTACTGTTAGACAGATGAATTTGAAGTGATGAAATGCAATTACCTGTAATTTGTACTGTAGTGTTTACTGAAAGCTCTTCTACCTGTATGTCTCGAATGCTACTTTTCCACACTAAAGCAGAGTAGTAATTGCAAAAATTTTTACATTATTTTGCTAGTAGGCGTTTACAGTGGGGCGAATATTATTAAATCAGGAATTGAAATCTTTGTCTCTCTACTTCTTGCCGTAATTGTCCGGTTCTTGCCGCTTCATATATAAGTTTCAGGTTCCTCATTTGAAAGAAGAACGGTAGGCAGAGGGTGTCGCACCTGTGGCGCGACGAAACAGTAATGTAAATCGGCTAGGGCTTCCGCACCCCACTGTATGCGCAATCTCTGTCACGGTCATGTTGGTTTCGCGTAGCGCCCGCTTTGCTCGCTCTATTCGCTCACGAATCACATACTGATGCGGTGCAAACCCAGTCGTATGTTTAAAGTTGTGGGCAAATCGGTGTTGGCTGAGACTTGCCACCTGCGCAAGCTCACTTAATCGCAACTCTTCAGCTAAGTTCTCGTGAATATAATCGGTAACGCGGCGTAAACTGTGTGGCGTCATCCCTCCTTTGTGACCGCGAATGATCGGCTTAACAGCAGAATATCTGGTTAATAAGTGAACGGACAATGCTATAGATAGGGATTCACCGTAAAGCCGCCCCGATAAATATCCTGTTTCGGCTTCCGCTTTAAGTGCCATGCCAATGTGCTGAACCTGCGCATCGTGAAATTGATGATAATCTGCCAGTTCAGGGTTTGACGTTCCGCACGATTCATTAGCAGCTTGGTTGACCACATTTGGGGACAGCCTCAGCATCAGCACTTCCTGCTGTTGATGCGTGCATACTTGTTTTGATACTCCAGCCGAAAAGAGGCAGATGTTGCCGCACTTCTTCCCTCGATCGCGGCGCTGCTGGTTAAATTTCTGATTTATAGTGTTTGGCGGCGGGATCTGGATGATTAGACTGTAGTCGGATATTTTGAACTGCGGCATGTCAATCTCATCAAATTTGCGTTGCTCGATGACCAGACCATTCCACACCTCTCCGCTTGACCATATGACATTTAAATCAGCGTTCACCGGCAACGATTTGCTGGTGACCAAATCAATTGGTGCAACGTCAGTTTTTAGCATGATTTCACCCCTTCCTAAACAAATTCTTGAATCAGGTTTTATAGATTGCTTATTTGTCGTCGCGGAGAACGTTTTTCAGTAATTAAATAGAGACACGCGTGCAGCAACTATCAACAACTAAGAAATTGAAGGCTTGATAATCGGTCTCGGCCGCTGCTCCGAAGGGCTTCGGGTAACGGTCTAGGCTCTACTGACTCGCAGTTTTTCGACAACCTAAGCAAATGCCTAAAGGGGTTTTGTGAAGTATCGCTAAATAAAAATTCCGCTAGCCTCTTGCGCCAAATCAGGAAGATCGGAAACGAAAGCGGCGAGCTGTCCAATATGCTGAAGATGGTTACCTATTATCAACAGGTGCTTTTTCAATGAAGGCAAGGACAATGAGACGATTGTACCTTAAAATTTAAGTTGCCGTAATAATTTTTAGTAGGAGTTTGAAGAAACGCATAATTTAACAATCAAATTTATTTTCAGGTTAGGTTTTGAATTTTGACAAAAAAGTAATGAATAGGTAGCATTGAGCTTGTAAGAAAAATTACAAGCTCATAAATGCGATGAAAATTTCGGCACAGGAAGAATTTGGACTGCGTTGTCTGGTGCAATTAGCGCAGTTGAACGATGGTGAATCTCTCACGCTTGGACAGCTCGCCGGACTCGAAGGAATTTCACAGGCGAACGCTGGAAAAGTAATGTGGCTGCTTAACCAAGCCGGTTTTGTCCGAGCCACGCGCGGCATCAAGGGGGGTTATACGCTATCGCGTCCGGCGACGGAGATACGTTTGAGCGAAGTTGTCAAAGTGTTGGATGCCGATGAAATTGCCAATCATTGCCAGCATTATGCTGGCATTTTAGAAACCTGCGTTCACACGGGAGACTGCGGAATTCGTCCGGTCATTGTCGGACTTCACGAAA
>JBDTZD010000292.1:0-4791 GCA_040005335.1 Pyrinomonadaceae bacterium
GCGGTGCGGGCGGCTTTTTCCTGATCGTCGGGATGCACAATGTTAAACCAGAAATTCGGCGTTGAAAGCCATTCTTCGACGCTGTAACCGAGCATTGTTTCAACATAATCGCTGACAAAATCAATCCGTTGATTAGTTTGATCAGGCTCACCCCAAGCCTCCCAAACCACGCCCGGAACACTTGAAACCATTGCCTGAAGATGCTTTCTCTGGCTCTCAATCTGATCGGTCAGGCGAGTTTTTTCCTGCTCGGTTGCTTTCCGCTCGGTCACATCGCGAGCAACACCCTGGACGGCAACGGGCTTTCCGTCTTGATAGGAAATTCGTGTGCTGACTTCGAGAGTCAAACGTTTTCCGTCTTTGGCAAAGATGTCAATCTCATAAACGGTTGGCGTCGGGTCACTAAGCTTTCGCTCAATCATTTGCCGCGCTAAATGGAGATGCTCTGGAACAACCAGCTCAGAAATCTTCATTCCGTTTAAAACAGCTTCCGGGCTGTACCCTGTAATGCGTTCCCCCGCTCGATTTATTGAAAGATAGTTTCCCTCTAAATCGTGGGAATAGATAATGTCATTCGCATTTTCAAGCAAGCTGCGGTTGCGTTCTTCGCTTTGTCGCAGCTCGTCCTCAACACTTTTGCGAAGTGTGATATCGGTGTCTGAACCTGTCAGTCTATACGGCTTTCCGCTCTCATCCCTGAGCGCAACTCCCTGAACCAGAAACCATAGGTAATGTCCATCTCGATGACGCCGCCTGACTTCAATTTCGTATCTCGGAGCCCCGTCTTTTAAATGTGAGTTTATTGCCGAAATAGCTCGCTCTCTGTCATCTGGATGAACAAGCTGATTCCAAGCTTCGAGTTGATTAACAAATTCATTATCCCCATAACCGAGCATTGATTTGAGATTCGGGGCTAGATAAAGCTCATTGGTTATCAGATTTAGATCCCAGATGCCAACGCGACCTGCTTCGGCCGCCAATTGATAACGCGATTCGCTAATTCGCAAAGCATTCTCGGTTTGTTGGCGCTCCGTTACGTCTCGAGCTACGCAGATATGAAGTCCGGGCATAAAATTAGCCCGTGCGCTCCAATCAAGTTCAACGATGCTCCCGTCACTAGCGCGCATCGGAAACTGACTCTCAAAAGTACCTGTGTCACGCAAAGCGACAAACGCTTTTTGAGCATCTGCGAGCCTTTCCGGGATCATGTACTCGCTAAAATGTGAACCGATCAATTTTTCGCGCGGCGTCTTTAGAATGCGGCACAAACCTTCATTAACATCAAGATACTTGCCATCTTCGTCCACAACCATAATGCCGTCGAGCGTGGTTTCAAAGATTGTCTTATAACGTAATTCACTTGCCCTTAATTGTTCTTCAGCCTGCACTCGGGCGGTGATGTCTTCATGCATCAGAACAACTTCGCAAACTTCGCCCGCCGCATTTTTGATCGGATAGATAATGGCTTTAGTCCAACGTTGCGATGCAGAATTCCGGGTGATACCAGGAATAGTAGAGTTGGGATCGTAAAGTACGGGAGGAAGTTCAGCCGGCTGACCATCAAAGGCTTGTTTAATAAGTGGCATAATACCTTTACTGACAAGCTGCTGATCGGTAAGAATATTATATCCGTCAAGTTGGTTGAGTGTGACTCCCCACAACTCTTCCCACGCCCGATTGACGCGAATAATTCGTCCGTCGGCTGACATGATCTGGATGCTGAATGGCGATTGTTCAAGAATCGCCTCAAATCGGTCTTCGGTGAGTGATGACGTTTTTGAGTCGTCAATAGGCATTGATTTGCGGTTAAATGATATTGGAAAAAACTTCAGTCCCTAACCGACAATAATAGAATAAACATACAATCTTAAGCAACGAAAACTCCAAATTACTAAATTATTAACTCTTTCGAAAAGACATTTGTTTAGACACAAAAACAAATGTCTTTACTTCGAGCGATGTTGAAGTTCTTCCAAAGTTCGTTTGAGTTCATCCAGCTTTTGCCCGGCTTCACCGAGCTTCCCCTCCGCCGTCAAACGTTGATAATCGGCGAGATTGTTTGCCGCCCTTTTGATTAATTCGTCCGGAGACTGCGCTGCGTTGTTGTCAGGTGTTTTGGTCTGATCATCTTTTGGCGCGGCGGCATTTTGCGGTTCGCCCATTAATTGCCGCAGTGCGGTTTCAAAGTTTGGGGCATAAGTCAGCTTTTCTTGGGTTGCTAACACCACAAGTCGGAGTTCCGGCATCGGACTGCGCACGGCTTGTAGATAAATAGGCTCAATATAAAGCAAACCCGTCCCGATTGGCATGACAATCAAATTGCCGCGTTTGACCTTTGAGCCTTGCTGGTTCCAGAGGGTAATTTGACTGGAAAGCTGTGCGTCCTGGTCAATCCGCGCTTCGATTTGAGAAGGTCCGTCAATAACGCGCGAGGACGGGAAGTTATAAACCAGCAGCTGACCGTAAGCCTCACCGTCCGAGCGTCCGGCCATCCATGCAATCATGTTGTTGCGATTGGCAGGCGTAAAAGGCAAAATTTGTGCGAACTCTGTATTGGCGCTCTCTCCAGGCAGGGGCATCAAAACTTGGTATGGATCGAGCGATTGAGCTTGCGGTTGATTTCCTTTGTTATTATCGGTGTTAACCACGGCTTCACGGGCGATGCTCCAAACGTCCTCGCGCCCAAAAAACATTTTCGCGCTCGTCGTGTGATAAAGACCGAAAACATCGCCCTGAGTTTTGATCAGAGCTTCCGGGTACCGAGCATGAGCGCGCAAACCCGTAGGCATTTCACTTTTGTCTTTAAATAGATCTGGAAAGGTGGCGCGATAGGCGGCGACAATCGGGTCTTTGTCGTCAAAAACGTAATAACTGATTTTGCCGCTGTAAGCGTCAACCGTCACTTTGACACTATTGCGCAGGTAATTCACTTCCTGCCCGTTTAAATCATGGTGCCGCGAATAAGGAAAACGCTCGCTCGTCGTGTAAGCGTCAATCATCCAGAACAAGCGCCCGTCATCATTAACGACGATGTAGGGGTCTGGATCAAAAGTCAAAAACGGAGCGACGCGACGAATTCGGTCGTTGATATTGCGGTGTATCATCACGCGACTCGTTTCGGTCACATCGTC
The DNA here is from genome assembly GCA_040005335.1 of Pyrinomonadaceae bacterium. Classification (GTDB taxonomy): domain Bacteria; phylum Acidobacteriota; class Blastocatellia; order Pyrinomonadales; family Pyrinomonadaceae; genus JBBQUS01. Next base: position 3,132 of record JBDTZD010000292.1, read on the forward strand.
GGAAAAAGGCAGCTTTGATAAATCGCCGATCTCCCAGGCAATGCACATTCGCCGCAGCCAACTGCCGATGGCAAATCCTCCGTCACCATCATAATTCGTGTAATTGTTGTTTTCGCCCTGCGGAAAATCGAACTCGCGCTGTTTTGTATTAACGTAAACGTCGCTGTCAGTTTTTTCGCCAAAGTAAACTTCCGGGCGTGTGACTTTAACATCATCGCTCGATTCAATTGGCATATTTGAGAGAAGGAAACGCGGCTTGCCTTCGTTCGTAAATTCGTTAACCGGATTCATCGTGATGCCGTAGCCGTGGGTATAAACAAGCCGCTCATTAATCCAGTTACGCGATTGTTCGGGCAGTTTTGTGCTATCAAGCTCCCGCGTCGCGATCATCACCTGCCGCATTTCGCCGCCGATTCGATAGCGGTCAACGTCAACGTCCGGAAAATCATAGTAAGTTCGAATTTCCTGAATTTGCCTGAGAGTATCTTGCAGCGCGCGCCAATCCCACAATCGAATATTGGTGAGCGTACTTTTATTTGAATCGATGTTAAAAGCCGAAGTCGCAATTTCTGCCGGATAGTCACGCGCCTCAATATGTTCCAAATTAAATCCAGCACGCGTCCCGGCTATATTGTGTTCGATGTACGGAGTTTCACGTCCGAGTTCGTTCGGTTTAACGACAAAATTCTGCACATAAGCGGGAATCAGCAGCACGCCAACGACAAAAACCGCCACCGGAACGGCGAGAGCGAAAACGAGCAGCCGGGCATTTCTTTTGGTGACGGCATTAACAAGCAAAATCAGCGCTGCAATTGCGAGCGCGGCGGCGGTAAAACTTAAACCGGGCAGCAAATAGTTGGCTTCGGTATAAGTCACACCGCTAAACGAAGCGTGATCCGTCCACAAATAACCGTAACGTGATAGCAACACGCGCCACGCAATCACTAAAATCAACGCTCCTAAGGCAATCGAAATCGCGGTGTAAATTCGTTTGCCGAAAACGCCGAATTCTTTTGGCTGATCGTTTTTTACTAATTGCTGAGGAATCGACAAAATCGAATAAACAATCGTTGCGACAAGCAAAACTATAGCAAGCGTTGTCAGCCAGGCGGCAATTTCTTGATAAATGGGCAGGGAGAATAAATAAAAACCAAGCGAATTACCGAAAATCGGATCAGCGGTAGCAGCAGTTGCAGGTTGATGCAAATAAACCGCCCAGGATTGCCAATCCTCGCCAAAGGCGGCTCCAAAACTTAAACTAAAAACAAGCGCGGCGATCCAACTAAGCGGACGCAGAATACGCGCCGGGTTAACATTAACAGTTTGATTATTAAGAATAATTTTACGCGGCGCGAGCCTGTCTAATCCAAACAACCGTTCGAGAAGGTAAAATCCGCCGCGTAAAATCAAGAGCGTCAAAATCGAAAAGACGGCGAAAACTGTCCAGCCGAGTTTAAACGTGTACCAATAACGTGACCCAAATCCTAGAGAATCAAACCAGAGAGCTTCGACATAAACGCTGACGCCCAGCCAGAGAGCGATAACAGACAACAAAAGCGCGCCCACTACAAACCAGCGCCGCTTTCTGACCGGTTTGTCTATTGGAGTAATGTCAATGATTTCATCATCAAATTCCGAAAAATTCGAATTATCCATAATC
>JBDTZD010000406.1:0-16239 GCA_040005335.1 Pyrinomonadaceae bacterium
TATTCAACGTTTTGCACCTGCTCACGCAGCTTTTCGATTTCGGCTTTAATCACGAGAGCGGCTTCTTTAATAATTAAATCAGTGGCTTTGGAGAGAATTGTATTAGCTTCTCGGTTTAGTTCCTGCGTTAGAAAATCGAGTCTTTTACCATTCTCGCCAATGCTGTCGCATGTATCGCGAAACTGCGCGACGTGGCTTTTGAGACGCGCTAGCTCCTCAGAAATATCGCTGCGTTCTGCTAAATAAGCAACTTCCTGCGCTAGACGTCCCGCGTCTATTTCTATTTGCGCATCGGTTTTGGCAAGAAAGTCGCCGATTTTTTTGTTTAACTTGACGCGATAACTTTCGGTCACAGTGGCAGCGTTCAATTCAATTAGAGCAGTTTGCCGTTCGATTTCATTAAGTCGCGAGATAAGTTCGCTTTTGAGCGCGTCACCTTCACTTTCGCGCATCGCTTCTAGTTCGTTAAGTGCTATGTCAAGAGCGTTTTCGACAGCCAATTGGGACATCTCATTTAATTCTTCCCGCGCCGTTTGCATCACTCCGGGCAGACGCGCGATAACATTTAAATCTGGTTCCCCAGCTAAATTAAAATCCGTCTGAAGTTGTTTGAGAGCAGAAAGATAACCGTTAATGAGCGGACGATTCAGTTCGTAAACAATTTCGCTCGTGCGCTCAAACGAAAGGTTGACATCCACTCGCCCACGCGACAAACGTGAAGAAATATGGCGTTTAAGAACGGTTTCGAGCGATTGCAACTCAGACGGCAGGCGCAGATTGACATCGAGAAAGCGGTTGTTAACGGTTTTTAGTTCGACGACGACGGCTAGATTTTCACTTGTAAAACTGCCGCGCCCGAATCCGGTCATTGATTTCATAAATTATCAAAATTATTGGTTATCAGTAATTATTACAGTGTACGTTGCATCAACAACTTTCGCCATTCGGAAATAGTCCAGTTTCTCCCAAGTGTCAGCGGGCGTATGATAATTTTTGTTGCGGTAAAAAGCAGTGTCGGTAATCATCACGGCATTAAAGCCAAAGTGCCAGAAATTACGATGATCGGAGAAATCAATTCCTTCAACAAATGTTGGCGCGTTAATTGAGTATATTGGAATATCAACAGCCTTTTGCATTTCATTTTTAATATTTCGTGTTGTTAAGCCATTTCGAAAATTTCCGACAACCGCCACGAAATTACCTTTCGACGGATAAAATATGCCAAAAACCGAAATTGGATAATCTTGCGAATTTGGCTCGTCGGTAAAATAGCCAATCATCTCCAGACATAACATCAAACGTATCTTCACGCCCGTATCGTGTAGAAACTTGGCGTGAACAAAGCTACCCATTTTTGTTGTCCCAAAATAGGGAGGTTCTTCCAGCGCAAACGCAACAAGTTCAACGTGAATTGATAAATTACTGTGGGTTAACAGCCGAGCTAATTCCATTAACCAGGCGACACCACTCGAATTATCATCAGCCCCAGCATGTTCGCCTGCCGTATCGTAATGCGCGCCAATGACAATTCGCTCAATTGAATCTTTGCCAAAACTTACGCCAATATTGCGATATTCGGATCCGTCAACAATAAATTTCTCTTCGAAAATTTTAGCTCCAGTTTTCTCAAATTCAGATTTGATATATTCGGCTTTTTTATTAAGATTGTCTGCTAAACTCTCGCCGTGTGGCGCGAGTATTTCTGATAACATTCGAACATCGCTTTTTAATCGTTCGGGTTCGGAATTTAAAGTGAGTTGGACGGATTTGGCTGAGAAAATTAAAGGCTGTATTACCCATAAAAGTAGAGCTGTAACAATCACAAATGAAAATGTGACGAGAGTTAAAGCGATATGCCACAGCTTCTTTCGACGCGTGTTTTCATTTTGCCAAAGTTTGTTTTCCAGAATGTTCATCGGGTAAGTTTTCCTCTTCGGCAAACTGTAATTCATATAATCTGCGATAAACACCGCCTCGCCGCAAAAGCTCTTCGTGAGTACCGGTTTCAATAATTTGTCCGCGTTCCATCACCACTATTTTGTCGGCGCGTCGGATTGTCGAAAGGCGATGTGCGATCACGATTGCCGTACGATTTTCGAGCAAATTTGCGAGCGCCTTTTGCACCAATCTTTCAGATTCAGAATCAAGTGCGCTGGTGGCTTCGTCCAATATCAAAACAGGTGCGTCCGATAACACAGCGCGAGCGATCGCAAGGCGTTGACGCTGACCGCCGGAGAGAAATGCCCCGCGCTCGCCGACAATTGTTTCATAGCCATTTGGCAATTCGGAGATAAAATCATGCGCGAAAGCTATGTTCGCAGCGCGTTCAATTTCTGTTTGCGACGCGTCAGGTCGCCCGTAAGTGATATTGTGACGCACGGTGTCATTAAAAAGCACGGTTTCCTGCGTGACGACGGCGATTTGTTTTCTGAGAGAACCGAGTCCAGCGTCGCGCAAATCCCGCCCGTCCCACAAAACCGCGCCGTTGCTTGGATCTTGAAAACGCGGGATTAATTTAGTGAGTGTTGATTTGCCGCCACCAGATTCTCCGACCAGAGCGACAATCGCGCCTTTCGGAATTTCTAAATTTACATCGCGCAAAATAGTTTTAGATTCGTTGGTATAATTGAAAGAAACGTTTTGTAATTCGATTTTTTCGCCTAAAGGCTCAATCTGAAACGCATTTTCTTTTTCCGGCATTTCGGCGTGTTCATCCAGAACCTCCCAGACGTGACGAGCGGCGGCAAAACCTTGTTCGAGCGAATTGTGCAGACGCGAGAGTTTGCGCATCGGATCGTAACAGCTAAACAGATAAAAGAGGAAAGTTAAAAACTGAGTTGAGTTTAAACGCCCGGCAAAAATTTCGCGCTGACCAAAAAAAAGGAGCGCGACAAAGCTAAAGATTCCAACTATCTCAATGGTTTGCGGCGATAACGCGGCAATCCGGGCAGAGCGCAAATTAGCGCGAGTAATCAGCCTTGCGACATCGCTAAAACGGCCTTTTTCGCGTTCCTCCGCGCGAAAGGCTTTGACGACCGTGATATTTGCCAAAGCTTCCTGCGCCGTATCGGTTAAAATTTTGCTGCCTTCGAGCGATTCATGAGCTAGGTTTCGCAAAGCGCGGGAAAATTTGGCGGTCAGAAAACCAATCACGGGAGCCATCACCAAAGCGCCGAGAGTCAACCGCCAATTATAAAAAAAAGCGGCCGCAAGATAGCAAATCATCTGGATGCCTTCGCGGAGCATATCACGCAGAGTTGCCGAAACTGCCGTTTCGATGGCAGCGGCGCTGGTCACGAGTCTGGAGACCAAGAAATTTGTTCGGTGCCGTTCAAAAAAACTCGCGGATTGCCGCAAAACGTGTGAATACAAATCTTGTCGGAGTTGGAGCACGGAGCTTTGCCCGATATAAGCCATTAAATACTGCGCGAAATAATCGGCGACTGCTTTGAGAAGCGAAAACCCCAATAAAAGTGCCGCAATTGTCGTCCACGCCTCAACGCCGGATTGTGGAATCAGCTTTTGCAAACCAAACAGGGTTTCGCTTCTTTTCCCGCCTTCAGCGGTTAAAACCTGATCAAAAACCGGTGTGACCAGGGCAATTCTGGCGATTTCGAGCAGCCCGACAGCAATCATGGCAAAAAAAGCTGTCGCGAAAACAGCCAAATGAGGCCGTAAATATTTAAGTAAGCGTTGAAAATCCTGCATCAGCTAAAGCGAGAAATATACCTTGCCAATGCCGGCAAAGCAACAAAGCCATGCTTTAGCTTGCAACAGAAAGATATTAAATGAGCATCAATGTTGAAAACTCTCCATCAAAAAAGTTAAATTTTGTGGCAGACCTTTAGAGGAGAAATTGATGAGAAATTATCCAAAATTTTTAGCCTTGTTTTTGACATTATTGTTTGTTTTCGCAACACCTTTGCTCGCGCAAACTGATGTGGCGCGAAAAACGATTGCTGTAACTTACCCGCTCGGCGAACCTGTAGATTTATTTTTTCGAGGAACAACCAGGTTTCCGCGTTTAAAAGGGCAAGCCCGGATAGAACGCAAAAATAAAACCGGAACAAAAGTTAACATCTCGCTTGAAAATCTTCCGCGCCCTTACGAACTTGGCGGAGCTTACACGACTTATATCCTGTGGGCAATCACACCCGAAGGTCGCGCGGATAATTTAGGTGAACTCAAATATCGAAGCGGGAGTGCTTTTCAAAATCCGCGCGGAGAATTTACAACTCCGCTTCAAACCTTTGCCTTGATTGTCACGGCCGAGCCGCATTATCTCGTCAAAGAACCTTCCCGGGCAGTAATTCTTGAAAATATCCAGCCATCGGGCAGCGTCGCCAACATCGTAAACGTTAGTTATTTCGGTAATTCATCGGATTATTTCCGCGATCCTCGGACGCCGGAACTTGCCGATACGGATTATGTCCGGACGCCAGTTTCGCTTTTGGGAGCGCGTCAGGCGCTTAACATGGCTAAATATGCCGGTGCCGAGCGCGACGCCGGCGGAGAGTTTGAATATGCCCAGAAATCTCTTGAACAAGCCGAAAAAGGCTGGCGCGACGCGCTTGATGACCAGCAAGTTGATATCTTATCCAGGCAGGCCATTGCCGCCGGAGTCAAAGCTGAAGAAACTGCCGCAATTCGTAAAACCGCCCGCGAAGCGCGTAACGAAAAAGCGCGTAATGACGCAGAAATTCGCAGATCGGAAGACAAAGTTTCCGATGCAGTGAGAGAGCGTGATGAACTTAAAGCCGAACTTGATCGCGAACGGCGTGACCGCGAGCTGGCACAACACGATACGAGCAATGTTTCGCAGCAGTTAACTGATCTCAGGCAGGAAAATCAACGCTTGCGGGATGAAATTGCGCGGCTTCGATCCGAATCGGAGGACACTAAGATCCAACTAGCCCGCTCTAACGCCGAACGTCAAGCGATTGAAGTTCAGCGCGCCGCTGATCAGCGCCTGACTCGCCTCAGAATCAACGCTCCGCTCCTCGTTCAATCACTCAAACAGTTTGGCACGGTCAATCAAAGCGAGCGCGGCATTACGTTGATTTTGCCCGAAAACATCTGGAAAAGCGCTCGCGAAGCGACGCTCGCCCCGACTGCCGATTCCAAACTCCAGCGGCTGGCGCAAGTTTTATTAAATAACCCGGATTACAAAGCGTTAGTTGAATCGCATACCGACGATGGCGGCGCGGCTGACGTGCTGCAAGCACTAACGAGTGAAAGAGCGCAGACGATGGGTGAGAGACTCAAAGGGTTTGGCGTAACTCAAGACCGTATAGAAACAAGAGGCATGGGAGCGACTTTGCCGCTCGTCGCTAATTCAACTAATGCCAACCGCGCTAAAAATCGACGCACCGAAATTACCTTAGTTATTACCGAAGTTCCTGCAAGTCAAACGGCGACGAATTAAATTAATCTCAGGAATTTTTTTATACATTCTTGCAGAACCGAGCAAGGCAAAATACAATTGCCTCGCTCTTTTTTTAAGACCTCTGCCCTGATGATTCAACAAATATGTTTTCACAAAATATCCAAATTATTATTCTCTCCACGGTTTGTGTCACAAGCTTGCTGCTGAATGCCTGCGAAAAGTCACAGACGGCTTTGGCGGAAGAAAATCAAACTGTCCAAAACACAAAAAAACCGCAAACTCGTTCTGCTCCAGCTAATAATGAGCCGATAATGATCGCCGCGGTGGGCGATATAATGCTCGGTTCGACATTCCCGAACGAAACACGGATGCCTCCAAATGACGGAGAGGATTCACTCAAAGCGGTTGCGCCTCTCTTATCAGCCGCCGATATAGCTTTCGGAAATCTAGAAGGTCCAATGCTCGAAGGCGGAGAATCAGAAAAATGTGGTGAGCCGAAACCGGGCCAGCCAATTCGATGTTTTGCATTTCGCGTTCCGGTGCGTTACGGCAAATATTTAAAAGCGGCGGGTTTCGACGTTTTAAGTTTGGCAAACAATCATGCCGGAGATTTTGGCGACGCGGGACGCAGCAGCACTCGAAAGATTTTGGATGAACTCGGAATCAAACACGCCGGAAGCGATAGAGTGCAGTTTTCAACCGCGATTCTCGAAGCGAGAGGCAAAAAAATTGCCTTTGTCGGTTTTGCTCACAACAATATTGTGCCGAACGTCAACGATTTGGAAACTGCCCGGCGGTTGGTCAGCGAAGCCAAAAAGAAAGCTGATATCGTCGTCGTCTCTTTCCATGGCGGAGCCGAAGGCACTGCAAATACTCACGTTCCCAACAATACGGAAATGTTTTTTGGCGAGGCACGCGGCAATCTGCGGCAATTTGCGCGAACGGTAATTGATGCCGGCGCGGATCTGGTTTTGGGACACGGACCGCACGTTTTACGCGGAATGGAAATTTACAAAGACCGTTTGGTGGTATATTCGCTCGGCAATTTTGCCACCTATGGCTGGTTTCAACTCGCAGGTGGAACAGCGGAATCCGAAGTTCTCGAACTCAAAATTGCCGCTGACGGTAAATTTATTTCGGGCAAAATCAATCCCGTCGCGCTCTCAGGGCGGGGCATTCCGGTTCTTGATAAAACTAATTCAGCGATTGCGACGATTCGCAATCTTTCAATTGCTGATTTTGGAGTCAACGCCCCAAAAATCAAAGATGACGGAACATTTTAAAATGTAATACAAACGATTATGAAAATATCTTTTGACGGAATTTTGCACGAGCGGCAAGCTGCTTATCTGATTAATCTTTTGCCTCCAAGTGAAAAGGTCTTAGCCGAGATGGAAGCGTTTGCCGCCGAACACAACGTTCCAATCTCGGATCAAGAAACTGCCATTTTTCTTGAAATTACAGCGCGCTCTGCCAACGCCGAGCGGGTGTTGGAAGTCGGGCTGGCAATCGGTTACGGCGCCATACATTTTTTGCGCGGGATGAACGACAATGGAACCGTCACGGCAATTGAACCAAACGAAGAAAGAATTGCCCAAACCGAAAAATATTTTTTACAAGCTGGACTGATGCCGCGACTCCAAATCGAAAAGGGTTTCGCTCTCGACGTTTTACCGCGACTTGAAAAAAACAGTTTTGATCTAGTCTATCTCGATGCCGTCAAAGAAGAATATTCAGCTTATCTTGACCTTTCTTTGCCGCTGCTTAAAACCGGTGGGCTCGTTTTAGCCGACAATGTTTTGTGGGGCGGACAAGTCGCCGGCGAGATCCGCGAGGAGCGGTATCAGAGTTCGACCATCGCGCTCCGGGAATTTAATCAAAAGTTTATCAATCATCCGCAACTGCGGAGCCTTATTTTACCGCTCGGTGACGGTTTAGGCTATGGCGTCAAGATCTGTTAAAGACGTCCTAAGGAGTTTATAATTGTAAGTTTACGAAGGTTTAAGGCTACCAATTTTAAGCTTAAAGGTATTGACCTCAAGCAAAGCTTTATTTGTCGAATTCACGACAGTTAAAGGAAACTCTCAATCAATTTCGGATAGATTTGATCATGCCCGGAACTCTGCCAAGTTCTTCCGAAGAGAAAGAAAAATCGTGTGTTATAATGTCACCTCATTTTAATAAATTTAATAAATACTTACTTTTAGAACAAACTATTACATGAGCAATGTGGGAAAATTAGAAATAATACCGCTCGGCGGCATCGGCGAATTTGGCATGAATTGTATGGCGATTCGTTATGCGGACGAGATGATTGTGATTGACGCAGGAATGGGTTTCCCCGAAGAGACAGCTTATGGGGTGGATGTTTGCGTCCCTGATTTCGATTTTTTGGAAGATTACCGAGACGATTTAATCGCGCTTATTTTGACTCACGGACACGAAGATCATATCGGCGCGTTGCCGTATATTTTAAAAAAGTTTAACTTGCCGGTTTACGCTTCACGTTTTACTTCAGGTTTGGCGGACAGCAAACTGAGCGAACACAAATTGCTTGACGATACGTTAGTTCATCGGGTCGAAGCCAGACAAATTGTCAAGATCGGCAGCTATTTTAAAGTCGAATTTATTAACGCCTCTCACTCTTTGATTGATTGTTTTTCCTTAGCAATCGAAACGCCCGTTGGAACAATTATTCACACCGGCGATTATAAAATTGATGAAACACCTGTGATTGGAAAGCCATATGATTTGCAAACTCTGCGTGAATATGGCGAAAAAGGAGTCCTGGCTTTATTCTCGGACTCGACAAACGCGACGGTTCCTGGTCGAACGCCTTCGGAACAAGCCGTAATTCCGGGGTTTCAAGAAATTTTCGACCAGTCGAACGGACGAATTTTTGTTGCTTCTTTCGCCTCCTCAATCCACCGTTTACAGATTGTGATGGATGTTGCTCAGGAGTTCGGGAGAAAAATTTGCGTTTTAGGACGCTCGATGCAGAAGAATGTTGATCTTGGGGATTCGCTCGGACTCCTGGATATTCCGCCCGATTTGCTGGTCGGCATCGGTGAATCAAAATCTTTTCCAGACGATGAAATTTGTTATCTCGTAACTGGTTCGCAGGGTGAGCAGCGAGCCGCTCTGCATCAATTGTCAACACAGGTTTACAAGGGTTTGGAAATCAAAAAGGGAGACACGGTTGTTTTGTCGGCGCGAATCATTCCCGGCAACGAAAAAAATATTTCACGATTAATCGGCAATCTTTACAAAAAAGGGGCGAATATTATCGAAGAAAAACGCCGTTTGATTCATGTCTCGGGTCATGCTTCGCAGGAAGATATTCGAATTATGACCGAAGCCTGTCAGCCCAAATTCGTCGTGCCGATTCACGGCGAGTATCGAATGCTGTTTCGGCACAAGGAATTTGTCAGAAATCATTTAGGCTACGACGATGAACATATTATCTTGATTGAGAATGGCGACATTTTGGAGTTGGACGAAAATCACGCCGCGGTTGTCGGTAAACATGACATTGGGCGCACTTTTATTTCAGAATCCGGGTTTGAAGAAATTGACCGCGAAATTGTCCGCGAGCGAAAAAAACTTGCTTATGACGGAGTGATCTCGCTCGTGGTGACAATCAACGGCACAACGAAAGAGCTCGAAACAGAACCCCAAATCGTTCCGCACGGCGTCAACGGGATTGATCCAAACAACGGTTTTATGAGTGAAGCTAAAAAGGTTGTCACCGCTGCCTTTGAATCCACGCCAAAACACGAGATTGCTGATAAAGAGTGGTTTAAAGAGCATTTGCGTGTTTCGCTCAAACGATTTGTGCAGAAACAAACAGGCACTCGTCCGGTAATTATTCCGACCGTTATTGAAATCTAGGTTAGGGAAAATTGAGATGATTGATGCTCAGTTGGCATATCCGTTATGCATATTGGTTTTTATGATTCTCAATATCATCGTGCCAATCGTTGCCTTAGTAGATATTTTCAGAACCAATTTCCGGAAAGAAAACGATAAGGCTATTTGGGTTTTAATAGTTATACTTGGGGGAATTGTCGGCGCGATTATCTATTTTTTGGTGAGCGGTGAGCCAAGTAAAAATAACAAGGGTTTAAAATGAGTCAAGCTAAAGAACTTTTGCGTCAGACACGAATCGAAGTCGCCCCAGAGACTTTTTTTTTGGTTTCGTTGTCGCCCGAAGAGTATCGCCGCCTGCTCGAAAACCCAGAACTCGCGCCGCGTGGCGGCGCGCCTTTTATGCTCTTGTCGGATAGATTCGAAGTAACAATGCTGCTCGACAGCATTGACTGGCAAACGATGCGGCACGCAGCTCGTGATGCCAAAGTAGAAGGCAATTTCCGGCTCCTCACGCTCAATTTGGTATTGCCCTGGAACGTGATCGGATATTATGCTCTGGTCACTAAAATTCTTGCTGATGCCGAAATATCAGTGGGCGCACTCTCAGCTTTCTCTCGCGATCATTTGCTGATCAAACAAGAAGATTTGCCAAAAGCCTTAAAGGTATTAGGACCCTTTGTTGAAGAACTCTGTTAACTGTCAATGGATTGGAACAAAAAAGTAGTTTTTATCACCGGTGCTTCAAGCGGAATCGGTGGCGAATTAGCCATTCAGCTTGGCGCGAGAGGGGCGATTTTTGGGCTTCTCGCCCGCCGGCGTGAAATGCTGGATGAATTGTCAGCCTCAATCGCGCAAAGTGGCGGAACGGCGCGTATTTTTGCCGCTGACGTCACTGATGAAAAAGCGGTTCACGATGCAGCGGGGGCATTACGGGAAGAATTCGGAAAAATTGACTTACTGATTGCCAATGCCGGAATCGGCGGCGGTGCGGTTGACCCCAAAGATTTGAATGCGGAAAATTTTACTCGCGTCGTCAACGTTAATTTAATCGGCGCGGTCAATGCTGTCTCGGCGGTTTTACCAAATATGATCGAACAAAGAAGCGGTCAACTAGTAGCTATTTCGAGTCTTGCGGCGTATCGGGGATTACCCAAATCTGCGAGCTATTGCGCTTCAAAAGCTGGGATGAGCGCTTTATTTGAATCTCTGCGCGTTGATCTGCATGATTTCGGAGTGTCGGTCACAACAATTCACCCTGGATTTATTAAAACCCCTCTGACTTCAGGGCGCGATGCAAAAATGCCCTTTTTGATGGAATTACCTGAGGCAACCGCGAAAATAATTCGGATTATCGAACAAAAAAAGAAAATCGCCGCCTTTCCGTTTCCGCTTTCAACCTTAGTTAGATTCGGACAAATCTTCCCGGCTGGGCTCTACGATTATATTGCGCGTCGCAATTCTTATCGTGAATAATTTTATTCCTCCAAAATTGTTCATGTTCGCACCGAAAAACATGAGACAGTTGGCTTGATTCGTTAATCAAGTTAAACTTGGTGTTGTTTATCATCCGCTGCGACGTGTTTTAAGAGCGGCTAATTTCTACAATGACAATTTTACAAGCAATTATTCTCGGTATCGTTCAAGGTTTGACTGAATTTATTCCGATTAGTTCGACCGCGCATCTGATTTTTGCTAGTCGGTTACTCAATCTTTTTGGCGGTAATGCCGAGCAAACAACGGCGACTATTGCGGTCGTTCAACTTGGTACTTTACTGGCAGTTTTCGTTTACTTTGCAGGCGATATTGTCCGTATCACTCTGTCGTTTATTCGCGATCACCTGGCGTATATCGGACTTGGTAATAAGCGTTATTTCTACCATCAAAACGGATTTCGTCCCAATTGGATGGCTGATGAAACCTGGCTTGGATGGCTGGTGATTGTTGGCTCGATTCCAATCGGAACTGTCGGTTTGCTGCTCAAAAAGGTGATTGAAGGTTCAGCCACTAAAAACCTCTGGCTGATTGCCATTATGATGATCGCGGTAGCGGTTTTACTGGGAATTGCCGAGCTTGTCGGGCGCAGACAAAAAGAAACCAAAAACCTCGGGATTTTTGACGCGCTGGCTCAGGGTTTCGCGCAATGTCTCGCGCTCGTGCCGGGCGCGAGTCGTTCCGGCTCGACCATAATGGCTGGGCTTTTCGCTGGACAAACACGCGAAACTGCGGCCAGGTTTTCTTTTTTACTTTCTATTCCGGCGATTTTAGCCAGCGGTCTGCTTGAATTAAAAGAAGCCTGGTCTCTGCTTTCTCCGAATGATTTTACTCCGTTGATAATCGGCATCGTTGTGGCGGCTCTGATTGGATACGCTTCAATTTGGTTTTTGTTATGGTTTTTGCGTAAACATTCGAGCGGCGTCTTCATCGGTTACCGCATTATTGTCGGGACAATTATTTTAGTTTTGCTCTGGCAGGGCCTCATTCAGCCTTAATTTTAGCGGTCTAAACTAGCATGGCTGGGACACGTTGGAACATTAATAAACACGACCGCGAGCAGGTCTCGAAATTGGCGCGGGAATTAAACGTCTCTCCGATTATCGCGGCGCTCCTGATTTCGCGGGGACAGCAAGATGCGGCAACCGCGCGCAAATTTCTTAATCCATCGTTTGACCAACTCCACGAACCAACTTTATTAAAAGGATTAAACAAAGCCGTCAAACGTATCTTTCAAGCGGTCGAGCGGAGCGAAAGAATTCTGGTTTGGGGAGATTACGATGTTGACGGAACGACCGGAACTGTTGTTTTGCGAAAAGCGCTGGAATTGATCGGCGCCAAAACCGGTTTTCACGTTCCGCATCGCTTTACCGAAGGCTACGGAATTAACCAGCCGGAGCTGGAACGAGCACTCGCGACAGGTTATTCGTTGATAATCAGCGTGGATTGCGGAATTACTTCGTTTGAGCCGCTTGAGTGGGCACAGGCAAATAATTTGGATTTCATCATTACCGATCATCATTTACCTAGAGAGGAGGGCAATCCGCCCGCTTTTGCCGTGATCAACCCTAATCAAGTGGGCTGCGAGTACCCTGACAAAAATCTAGCTGGGGTTGGAGTGGCGTTTAAACTGGCACATGCCCTTTTGCGGGAAAGCGGAAAAGAACATCTGATTAAAGGTTTCTTAAAAGTTGTCGCTATCGGGACGATTGCAGATATTATGCAATTGACGGGCGAAAATCGCGTTATCGTCGCGCTCGGATTACAGGATTTGCCAAAGGCCAAGAATTATGGGTTGCGAGCCTTGATGGAGGTAGCGCAATGCACCAGAGAAATGACCGCTTATGACGTTGGCTTTCGGATTGGTCCGCGCATCAATGCGGCGGGGAGAATGGATGCCGCCCGGCTGGTTGTCGAACTGCTTGAAACCGACGATTTTGAACATGCCAGAGAAATGGCGGATCATTTGGATCGCTGCAACCGCGAGCGCCAGGAAATGCAAAAACAAATCGTCCAACTTGTTTTTGAAGAATTTATGGCAAAGGGCGGCAGACGCGTCGCATCGCATTTTGCGGTTGTCGCTGGAGAAGGCTGGCATCGCGGAGTAATTGGTTTGGCGGCTGCCAAAATAGCGGAAAAACTGCATCGTCCGGCAATCGTCATTTCGCTCGAAAACGGCGTCGGCGTCGGTTCGGCGCGGAGCATCAAGCCGTATCACTTGCTCGACGGTTTAAATTCGTGCGCCGAACTTTTTGAGAAACACGGCGGGCACGCGCAGGCCGCCGGAATGACGATTAAAGCAGAAAATATCGAAACACTGCGTTTTAAACTTAACCAACACGCGCTTTCGGTTTTGAGCGAAGAAGATTTGATCCCGGAAATCCGCATTGACGCGCTCCTGACCAGTCAAAACTTGCATCTGGACTTGGTGCGAGAACTCAAACAACTTGAGCCGTTTGGAGCGGGCAATCCTAAACCGACTTTTTTAACCCGCAATTTGGTTTTAACGCATGAGCCACTGGTGATGAAAGAAAAGCATCTCAAACTGCGTCTGGCTGACCGAGAACGCCGACAATTTGAAGCAGTCTGGTGGAATGGCGCGGAAGAAGCCGACGGCGTCCGCTTGCGACCGAACGCTCAGATTGACATTGCTTATACTCCAGAAACCAACAGTTGGAACGGTATTACGCGGCTGCAACTAGTTGTGCAGGATTTACGAAAAAGCGAAAATATTTAAAAATGGAGAGTCAAATCGCCGAAAAAATCCAAGTTAGCCCAAATGTGCCTGTCAAAAAACGTCGGCGCGATAGATTAGTTGATTTGTGGGCAAAATTGCCGTTGGTTTTAAGAGTTGCGGCGGCATCTGCCTTGGCTTTATCTCTCGTTGGAATCGGAATCGGCTACTGGCGTTTGCGAGATAACATTCCATTTGTGATGAAAGGCCAAGAGCCGCAACTGACAATGGAAGTTTTATCTGTCGTCAACGGCTATGAGCGGCGCGTGACAAACGGCGACAAATTACAAATGCTGCTCCGCGCCGATAGAGAAACAACTTTTGCCGATAAGAGACATGA
Organism: Pyrinomonadaceae bacterium; assembly: GCA_040005335.1. Lineage (GTDB taxonomy): Bacteria > Acidobacteriota > Blastocatellia > Pyrinomonadales > Pyrinomonadaceae > JBBQUS01. The sequence goes on from JBDTZD010000406.1 coordinate 13,822, forward strand.
ACTTGATAATATTTTTCTTGAAAATTATCCTGAAAATTCTGAAGTGCCGGATCGCGTGACGGCGACCAAAGCCGTTTATAAGCCCGATCCTGCCAACCCGGAAAACTTTACAATCGCTTTTTCCGGCAACGTCAATTTTGAAACGCGCGACAATCTTAAAGCTCAGACAGAGCAAATTGTTTACGACAAACAACGGGAATTTGCTGAAACCGGCGCGCTGATTAAATTTAGCCGGGATAATATCTCCGGCAGCGCGGTCGGGGCGAGAATGAATGTTAAAGACAAACATCTCGATCTTCTCAATCAAGTAGAGATAAACGTGGCGCCAACAGGCAAGTTGGCAAAGAATTCACTAACTGATTTTGGGTCTTCGGCAGTCAAAATTAATTCTACAAGGGCAAGTTTTGATCAGGAATTGGCGCAATTTGAACTGCAAGAAGGCGTTAATATCATCGTCACGCCGCAAAATAGTGAAATTGTTCCGACCACGATCCGTGCGGAAAAAGCCGTCTATCACAAGGAAGCCCAGAAACTGGATTTGAGCGGAGATGTAGAAATTGTTTCTGCGTCCGATAACGTTACAGTTTTAACAGCAACAAATCAAAAATCGGCAAATCCAATTAATTCAACTGTGCCGGTCACAATTCGCGCCAACGCAGCGAGTTATGAGCAGGGAAGCGGCAAGGTTCATCTTAACGGCAACGCTTCGGTCGAACAAGGCGGCGAGTTAATGAACGGTGAAAGAATTACAGCCGATTTGAGCAAACAAAAAAAACTCCAAAATGTCTCAACCAAAGGAGACGCTTTTTTGCGCACCGCATCACCCGAACGCACAACTGAGATCAACGCCTCGGAAATGAATTTTAAGTTTGATGCAAACCAGCAAATTCAGCTTGCCAATGCAGCTGGAAGCGTTAAAGTCCGCAGCGTGAGCGGTGACAACGCAATTGATTTAACTGGTGCCAGCGCTCTCATCTTAAATTTCAAGCCGCTTAAGGATAAAAGTCTTTTAGAAAAAATGACGACGACCGGCAACACCAATGTTAATTTGACTGCCGCAAGTTCGGCGGATTATTCAAATGTACAAATGCTGGCGCCCAACTCAACCGAAGTGTTATTTGCCGCACAAAATGACAAAAGCGTTTTAAAACAAATGACAACCGACGGTCGAACCACAGTTGTCATGACCGCGCCGCAATCGCAGACGAACAATCCCAAAGCGACCAATAAAAAAATCATCGCGGATTCACTGAGGCTGTTGTGGAACGCGGCGGGCAAAGATTTGAATCGTGCCGAAGCTGTCGGCAACGCCGAACTTTATGTTTTCCCGCTCGGTTCGGCGCCGAATTTGGATAAGAACAGTTTATTTGCCGCGCGATTCGATTGTGATTTTTATGAAATTGGAAATTTAGCCAGGACTTTTACGGCGAGCGGCAAAGCCAAAGCCATTCTTGAACCGACTGTCGCGTCGCCCGAGCGCGGAGTGCGAAATTTATTTGCTGATAAGATGACTGCCAGTTTTGAGCGCGGAACGCAGGCAGTTGAAAGTTTTAACGCAGTGGGAAATACAAAATTTAACGAATTAGACCGCAACGGGGTGGCAGAGAGTTTTGTTTATACCGCCAGCGACGAAATTGTTCGTCTGCGCGGCGGCGAGCCGACGGTCTGGGACAGCCGCGCCCGTCTCAAAGCGGTAAATATTGATTGGAAGACGCGCCAGCAAGTGACAACTTTGCGCGGAAAGGTTGCCACGACTTATTACAGTCAGGAACAAACCGGAGGCTCGACGCCATTTGCAAAAGTTAATTCACCTGTTTTTATAGTTTCGAATGACGCCGAATTTAATCACGTCACTGGAGTTGCCGTGTACACCGGAAACGCCAGAGCTTGGCAGGAAAACAATTTCGTTCGGGCTGAAAAACTTGTTTTGCAGCGTGACACAAAATCAATGTTTGGCGAGGGCGCAGTGCAGTCCGCTCTCTACAACGCAAAGCGCCGAGAGAACGGCAAGGAAACTACTGTCCCGGTTTTTGCTGCCTCCGACCGGATGAGCTATAGCGACGCCCAAAAACTGCTGCGTTACGAGAGCAATGTTGATATTCGGCAGGGAACCGACCGCATGATGGGCGGAGTCGCTGAGGTTTATTTAAACGCTGTCAATGAGGTTGACAAAACTGTGACCCAAACAAATGTCGTTGTGACGCAGCCTGGAAGACGAGCGACCGGCGACTGGGCGCAATACACTGCAGCCGATGAGGTCATTATTTTGCGAGGTAATCCGGCAACCGTAGAAGACGCCGCACAGGGCGGCTCAACGGGACGGCAAATCAGCGTTTATTTGCGCGAAAACCGCGTCGAAGGTCAAGGCGGCACGACCGCGACGGCGCCGGGCAGAGTTCGCTCAACGCATAAAATTAC
>JBDTZD010000327.1:0-4774 GCA_040005335.1 Pyrinomonadaceae bacterium
TGGTGGAAAAGGATGAATTATTCAGCAGCGTGTGGGGAGATCAAATCGTCGAAGAATCAAACTTGACGGTTCACATCTCGCAAATCCGCAAAGCACTCGGCGAGACAAAAAATAATCCGCGATTTATCGAAACCGTTCCCGGTTATGGTTATCGCTTTGTCGGCGAGGTGCATAATTCGGAAGAAGATGAAGAATTTATCATCGAAACTGAAACGCTTTCGCGCATCACAATTGAAAAAGAAGAAATTACATACGGCAATTCGGAGCAGGCTGATACTCTCGCTGACAGTTTGGAATTGAGCGAATTAACCAGTGATCATAATGCGAGAATCGCCGAACCAAAAATTGCCGCGCATGTTTCCAGCAACAGCCAAACAACCAATCAAAACCGCTTAAAAAACTTTGCCCTGGCGAGCGGCGTAATTTTGATTTTTCTGAGTTTGGCTTTTGGCGTTTATCTTTCAAATACCAATAAGACAAATCCGCCTTTTGAGAAAATAAAACTCACTCGCTTAACCAATAACGGCAGAGTGGCGGGCGTTGCAATCTCGCCGGACGGCAAATATATTGCATGTGTTCGCGGTGAGAGCGAAGGCAACAGTTTGTGGGTGCAGCAGGTCGGCAATGCCAGCGACATTCGCCTCCTGCCGCCGGTCAAAGCCGATTTTTTGGATTTAACTTTTTCACCCGACGGCGCGTTCGTCTATTACAATCTTTTTGCGGGCGACAAAACTGATGTCGAACTTTTCCGCGTCCCGTTGCTCGGCGGCGTGGTCGAAAAAATTCCAAATGTGATTGCCAGCACAACCAGTTTTGCGCCGGACGGAAAACGCATTTCTTACATTCAAAGCGATTCCGCCGCCGGTTTCAATTATTTAACAATCGCTAATTCTGACGGCAGCGACAATAAAATCGTTTCAAAGAAACCGCATCCGAACAGCTTTGAGTTTTTCACACCCGCCGTGTGGTCGCCGGACGGCAAAATTATTGCATGTTTGGTTAATCATTTTGAACCGGAGGCAAGTTACTCGGAAATCGTCGGCATTAATCCCCAAGATGGAAGCGAAAAACCTCTCAGCGCGGGGCGTTGGTACGATGTTTTAAGTCTTGAATGGCTCACAGACGGCAGCGGTTTGTTATTCTCGGCAAGCGAAAAAGTATCGGGACGCAGACAGCTTTATCTGCTTTCATATCCGGACGGTGCGGCGCGCCGAATTACCAATGATTTAAACAGTTACGGCTGGGTCAACGCGACCTCTGACGGCAAATCGTTTGCGGCGCTTCAGTACAACACGGTTAACAGCATTTCCGTCGGCGAGATAGGCGCAGACGCCAAAGATTATCATGAAATCGGCTCGGAAGTTGGAACGCTCAATCCGCTCGTCTGGACGCCCGAAGGAAAAATCGTTTTTCGCTCGGACAAGGATGGAGTCTCAAACCTCTGGACGATGGACGCGAGCGGCGAAAACCGCCGCCAACTAACCGTTAATGCTGAGGTTGATGCGAGGGGGATGTGTGCTACCGCGGACGGGAAATATTTTGTTTTTGGCTCCTGGCGCAATGGCAAATCTAACATTTGGCGCGTTAATTCTGATGGTACAAATTTGACGCAGATGACGTTTGGTGAAGCCGACGTTTACCCAACTTGCTCGCCCGACGGCAGATGGATTATTTATCAAAAAGGTTTGCACACGCAGCCGATGTTGCGGCAAGTTGCGATTGAGGGCGGGGAACCGGTTCAATTAACTGATTTTCGAGCGAAATGGGCGGCTGTTTCAAAAGATGGAGGGCGAATTTCCTATCTTCATATGGCTGACAGCAAATGGCGCATCGGATTTATCGCACCCGACGGCAAGTCCGTTTCGCCCGATATAGACGCGCCCGTCAATCTCCGCGAAAGCACGGTTTACTGGTCACCTGACGACCGGGCATTGTTCTATATCGGTGCGGCTGGCAGCGTCGGCAATATTTGGTCACTGCCGCTTGACGGTTCGCCCGCCCGCCCGCTTACCAATTTTACATCTCGATGGGTATCTGATTTTTCTTTATCGCCCGACGGCAAGAGTTTTGCCATCGTTCAGGTTGCAGAAACAAGCGATGTCGTACTGGTTAGCGGCGAGCGATAAACTCAGATTTTGTTTGTTTCGATTTTGATTCAATCGTCAGCTGAAGGCGTTTGTTTGCTCTGAGCACGCAAAGCAGCAAAAAGTACATCTCCCCTAAAGTTTTATTAAAAACCGAAACGCCTTTCGTCAAATTATTAAAATCAGATGTAAAGCGTTAGGCAGTAAAAGGTTGTCTTCTTGCTTCTTTTGCCTAAAGCTTTTCTTGACAGTCAAGATAACTTATGTTTATAGTCAGAATGTTATAAAGTAATCCCCTTTTACTTCATTCCTAAAACACTCGGAAAATCAATTTCCCTTAGCTATTAGTTTATTTATAGCGGCCTGATATCTTTATCGGCAAATTCTAAATTTCTGACTTTCAAGGAGTGAATCAAGCGTGAAAAAAATTCTTAGCATCGTCGCGTTTGCTTTGGCAGCGATTTTCGTATGTAGTTCCTTTTGGCTCAAAACCGGCGCTAAACGCGCTAGTCTAAACCAGGATGATATTGAAAGAATTAAACAAATCAGTCTCGAACATTTACAAAATCATACCGCCACGCGCGGGTTGATAGGCGGCGGAGAATTAAAGTTTGAGAAAACCGAGTTGGACGAACTCGGCATGTCGCATACGCGCTTTCGCCAAACCCTCAACAACGTTCCCGTTTGGGGCGGCGAAGCCATCGTTCATCTTCAACCTGACGAATCGCTTTCCACCATCAGCGATGACATGAAAGATATTATTCCTGTCAGCACTGATCCGAATTTTTCCGAGAAAGACGCGGTGGAAATCGCGTTAAAATTATATGGCAAAAGCGCGAAAGTGCGGACTGGGATTGATGTTTCCAAAGTTTTAACCGAAGAACCGAAAGCCGACCTTTGGATATTCCCCGCCGAAGACGGCACGACCCATCTCGCTTATCGCGTCCAACTTCGCCGCGAAGACGGCACCAAAGACACGGCGATGCCCGTTTATTTTATAGACGCGCATTCGGGCGAGCAAATTTTTTACTACGACAACCTGCAAACCGGCACGGGCAGTTCGCTCTACAGCGGCACGGTGACGATTGGCACCAGTTCAAGCGCCGGAACTTATTACCTCGAAAATCTGACGCGCAAAGTTGGCACGTTTGATAACCGCAACACGACTTCTTCAACTTATCGTTTTACCGACACGGATGACGTTTGGAATTCGACCACGCAGCGCGCCGCCGTTGACGCGCAGTACGGCGCTGAAGCGACGATGAATTATTATCAAAATGTTCACAGTCGCAACGGAATTGACGGCAGCGGCGGTCCGGCTTATTACACTTCCGCGACCGGCTCGGTCGGTTTGATTTCTTCAAAAGTTCATTACAGCACCAATTACAACAACGCTTTCTGGAACGGTTCGTACATGACCTACGGCGATGGGGACGGTTCGACTTTTACGCCGCTCACGACGCTCGACATCTGCGGTCACGAAATGACGCACGGCGTCACCGAACGCACTGCTGGTTTAACATATTCCAACGAATCCGGCGCTCTGAACGAATCAATGTCCGACGTGATGGGAACAATGGTCGAACGCTATGTTCGTCCGAGCACCTGGAATTGGAAAATCGGCGAAGACGCTTACACGCCCGGCACAGCCGGTGATGCGCTCCGTTTGATGGATAATCCGCACGCGGTCGGTGATCCGGATCATTACAGCCTGCGTTATACCGGAACTAGCGACAACGGCGGCGTTCATACTAATTCGAGCATCACCAATCACACTTTTTACCTCATAGCGAATGGCGGTACAAATCGCGTTAGCGGCGTTGCAGTCACGGGAATCGGACCTGACAATGCGGCAAAAATCTGGTATCGCGCTTTGACCGTTTATATGACTTCCAGCACCAATTTTGCGGGAGCGAGAACAGCAACGACCAACGCGGCAAACGATCTTTTCGGTTCGACCAGCTCGCAGGCGAATTCAGTTGCCACCGGTTGGTGCGCGGTCGGAGTCGGCTCTTGTCCGGGCGGCGGCGGAACTCCAACACCGACTCCAACTCCAACACCGGGCGGTAGTGAATTGATCGTTAACGGTGGATTTGAAGGAAGCGCTTCGCCATGGGTTAATTCTGGTTCGGGAACGTTTTACACCAATGCTGGCAGCTACCCGCATGGCGGCACGGGCTATGATTATTTCGGCGTCAACAACAACGTCACCGGGCAAGCCTATCAACAAGTTGCGATTCCGACGAGCGCAAGCGGGAATTTAACTTTCTGGCTTAACGTCAGTTCGAGTGAATCGGCTTCGACGCCATACGATTATTTGTATGTTGAAGTCCGCAACACGAGCGGTGCTTTGCTTCAAACGCTGGCAACTTACTCTAATCAAAACAAGACGACTGCCGGAAGCTATTCGCAAAAATCATTTAGCCTTGCCGCTTACAAGGGGCAGACCGTGCAGATTCAATTCCGAACGACAACGGACAGCTCGGTAACAACGACTTTCCGCGTGGATGATGTCTCGCTCAAATAGATTTGACACAAACAAATTTGAGATGAAATGAAACAATAAAAAGGGAACGGTCGAATTACCGTTCCCTTTTATTTGCTTGGTTTAGTTTCTATTTCGAGTTCGCGTTAGTTTACATTCCGCCGTAATTTTGCCCGCCATAATTCGGTCTGCCGTAGTCTCCGCC
>JBDTZD010000248.1:0-4773 GCA_040005335.1 Pyrinomonadaceae bacterium
TAAGATAAATGGCAACAGCAACATTTAAAATCTGGCGCGGTGACCGCGAAAATGGCGAACTTCTCGATTACACGACGGAAATCTCCGAGGGAATGGTCGTGCTCGACGCCGTTCTGCAAATTCAGGGTGAGCAGGCAGGCGATCTTGCCTGCCGGTGGAACTGCAAGGCGGGCAAATGCGGTTCATGTTCGGCGGAAATCAACGGAATGCCAAAGCTGATGTGTATGACGCGGATGAACACCCTACCGACGGATAAGCCGATAACGGTCGAGCCGATGCGGGCGTTTCCGTTAAAAAAAGATTTGGTAACGGACGTTTCGTGGAATTACGAAGTCAAGAAACGAATCAAAAAGTTTAAGCCGCGCCCTGCCGATGCGCCCGACGGAACGTGGCGGATGGTGCAGGAAGACATTGACCGCGTGCAGGAATTTCGCAAATGTATCGAATGTTTTTTATGTCAGGATGTCTGCCACGTTCTGCGCGACCATCACAAACACGAAGAGTTTATTGGTCCGAGATTTTTGGTTTACGCGGCGGCTCTTGAGATGCATCCGCTCGATACCGAAAACCGCGTAGAAGAATTAAAGGAAGAATTTGGCATCGGTTACTGCAATATCACAAAGTGCTGCACAAAAGTTTGTCCCGAAAATATTACGATTACCGACAACGCCATTATCCCGCTCAAAGAGCGCGTGGTTGATGAGTTTTACGACCCCGTAAAAAAATTCTTTAGGTTGTTCCGGTCTCGCCCAACCACTAAAAAAGAAAACGGGCAACAAGGCTAAAAGCAGAAGGGAGCGATTATGTTTGAGCTAAAACCAATATCCAAAGAAGCTGTTCCGGCAGCCTTGGAAAAAGCTAACCGATACCGTTTGCTGAACGAACCAAGTGCTGCCGAAAGCATTTGCCTCGATATACTAAAAATTGAGCCGGACAATCAAGAGGCTTTGGTCACGCTAGTTCTGGCAATGAGCGACCGTTTTGCCAGAGATTACGCAATCGGCGACTCGCAAATTCAAGATTACCTATCCCGCATCGCGGACGACTACGAGCGGACTTACTACACTGGAATTATTTACGAGCGCCGTGCCAAGGCTGTTCTCAATAGCCGCTCGCCCGGCTCAAGCTCAAACGCATATGAATATTTCTGTCAAGCGATGAACTGGTTTGAGAAAGCCGAAACGATTCGCCCACCTAAAAACGATGATGCGATACTTCGCTGGAATGGATGCGCTCGAATTATCGTTCACAACAAATTAGCTCGGAGAGAAATGGGTCACGATTTCCTCGAATAACGGGCAAAAATTTGCCGGACAAGCAGTTTTAGTTTAAGTAGTTTTACCAGGCAAATAATGAAATCGCAAAATGATAAGTCCGGCGATACCCACCGCGCAAAGCAGCAAATCAAGCGCAGTAATATTTGGGCTGACGGTTTTGCGGGCGATGACGAAGACCACGACTTCGACTGCCGCGCTCATGCGATGAAACAGCAGAAGCAGCGCAAATTCGGCGGCAATTGCAATTAGCAAAAGATTTTCGATGATTTTTTGCAGAACGACATACTCATCTTTCATTTGCAAGAGCGAGGGAAAATCTCGAACAACCGTGTCGTAAGTGGCGATGACAGCCGCGATCAATAGCAGTACCGCGAGTGCCGAAAGAAACAGATGAATGGCAACTCCTAAATAACTACTAACAACGCGCTCGACTTTTGTTTCCTCGCCTGTTCCAACTTCGTCCTCTTTCGGTTCTTCCGCCATATTTATTTTACATACTAAACAGAATTAAGTACTCAGATTCTCATTACCGAATTCATTTGCCAAAACGGAGTTTGCCGCGTGAAAGCCGCACATTCCGTGAACACCGCCGCCCGGCGGAGTCGAGGACGAGCAGATATAAAATCCTTTTGTCGGCATCGAATACGGATTCAAACGAACGACGGGGCGCGTAAAAAGCTGACTCGTAATGTTTGCTCCGCCGCCAATATCGCCGCCGATGTAGTTTGCGTTATAGTTTTCCAAATCTGCCGGAGTCAATCCGTTTTTGGCCAAAATCGTGTCGCGGAAACCGGGCGCAAAACGTTCGATTTGCGCCTCAATGCGCTCAGTCATGTCAATCGTTGAGCCGCTTGGAACGTGGGCGTAAGCCCAAGCCGTGTGTTTTCCGGCGGGCGCGCGCGTTTTGTCGAAAAGGCTGGTTTGTGCCAGCAAAACAAACGGTTTTTCGGAAACTTTGTTTATCGCTACGGCTCTTTCGGATTCGGCGATTTCTTCAAACGTTCCGCCGACGTGAACCGTTGCGGCAAGAGCGCATTCACGGGCTTTCCAGGGAACAGGCTCGTTCAGCGCCCAATCAATCTTAAACACGCCGGCGCCGTAGCGATAATTTTCGAGTTTCCGTTTGTAGTTTTCCGGCAGCCGATGTCCGGCGATTTTGAGGATTTGTCGCGGCGTGAGGTCAAACAAAACGGCGCGTGCAGCGGGCAATTCATCAGCATTCTTGACGCTGAAATTTGTCACGATTTCGCCGCCGAGCGATTGAAAATATGCGCCGAGCGCGTCCGAAAGTTTCTGCGTGCCGCCGCGCGGAAAAGCCCAACCAACCGAATGCGCCGTTAGCGTGAGAACAAATCCAATTGCCGCGCTTGGCAAATCTTCGAGCGGAATCATCGAATGCGCTGCGCTTCCGGCGAAAATTGCGCGAGCGCGGTCTTTTTTAAAATAAGTTTTGACAAAATTTTCCGCCGAACGAAAGGCTGTCCAACCGAACCGCGCTAATAAAATCGGATTTTTCGGTAAATGAAGCGGCGCCAGGATTTCCGGCGCGAGTTCGTTCCAACTTTTAACAAACGGGGCAACTAATTTTTTGTAATTTTCGGCATCTGTGCCGAATGTGGCTGTGGTTTCCGCGATGTCACGTTTAAGCAAAACTGCCGTGCCATCGTCCAAAGGATGCGCGAGCGACGCAGGCGGCTCGATAAATTTCAAACCAAAATCCGAGAGGGGCAAATTTTGAAAAAATGGCGACCCCATGGCGAGCGGATGAATTGACGAGCAAATGTCGTGCGTGAAACCGGGCAAAGTCAGTTCAGCCGAACGCGCTCCGCCGCCGATTGTTTCTTTTGCTTCAGCGAGTAAAACCGAAAGTCCAGCCAGCGCCAAAACAATCGCCGCCGCCAGTCCGTTCGGGCCTGCGCCGACAACCACGGCATCGTATTTTTGATTTTTCACGCTAAAATCTTTGTCCGATTTCCCTCTAACGTTAACAAATTCGAGGTAACTGCTCGCCAAGTTGCAAATCTACGACGCGAGTTCCGCCAATTCCAGTTTTCGCAACAACCATCCCGGCGTGTTCGACAACGACTTCGCCGATGATTTCGGATTTTTCGCCAAATTCGTGTTCGCGCATTTTTTCCAGCATTTCGTCGGCGTATCGGCGCGGCAAGATCGCCACGAGTTTGCCTTCGTTAGCCACATAGAGCGGATCGAGTCCGAGCATTTCGCAAGCCGAACGCACAATGCGCGGAACGGGCAGACTCGTTTCTTGCAAACGAACTCCGACGTTTGATGATTTGGCGATTTCGTTCAAAACAGAAGCCACGCCGCCGCGCGTCGCATCGCGTAAAACGTGAATTTCTTTGGTCACTGAAAGCATTTCCGCCACCAGATTATGCAAAGGCGCACAATCAGATTTAATGGGAGCGTCAAATTCCAAGCCTTCGCGGACGCTCATAATCGCAATTCCGTGCAGACCGATTTCGCCCGAAACGATGACAACATCGCCCGCTTGCGCCAGATTCGGCGCAATATTCACGCCTTCGGGAATCACGCCGATGCCGCTCGTGTTGATAAAAACGCCGTCGCCTTTGCCGCGCTCAACGACTTTAGTATCGCCCGTAACGACGCGTACATTAGCAATTTTCGCGGCTTTGCCCATCGAGCCTACGATTTTCCCTAAAAGTTCCATCTCGAAACCTTCTTCGATGATAAAACCGGCGCTTAAAAATAGAGGCTTCGCGCCGCTCATCGCCACATCATTGACCGTGCCATTTATCGCCAAATCGCCGATATTGCCGCCCGGGAAAAATAATGGATTGACAACGAATGAATCTGTTGAAAAAGCCAATCTCCCGCCATATTGCAAAGCTCCATTTAAATCAAGCGTCGCCGCATCGCCCAATTTTTCCAGAGTTTCGTTTGAAAAGGCAGGCAGAAAAAGATTTTCTATAAGCTCGTTCGACAGTTTTCCGCCGCCGCCATGACCGAGAACGATTTTCGGATAATCACGAAGCGGCAGAGGACAAGTCCAACTGTTGAAATCTAAATCGTTCATAAAAGATTTTACCCGCGAAACACGCGGAACAAACGAAAGAAAAACAAAAGAAAGCGAAAACGAAGATGCAATTATTTGTATTTCTTCTTAGTGTCTTTCGCGTGTTTCCCGGGCAAATTTATCTCGCAGTTGCGGCCAGGCGTCCGTAATTATAATAAGCCGCACATGCTCCTTCGCTTGACACCATCGTCGCGCCAAGCGGTTTGCGCGGCGTGCAGTTTTTACCGAAGCATTCGCATTCGTGCGGTTTAATCATTCCCTGCAAAACTTCGCCGCTGCGACAGAGAGGCGATTCGACGGTTTTTATTCCGCTGACTTCAAATTTAGCTTCGGCATCGAACTGGCGGTATTTTTCGTTCAGACGCCAACCGCTGTTTGGAATAATACCGATGCCGCGCCATGCGCTGTCGGTCGTTTTGAAAACTTCGGCAAGCATTGTTT
>JBDTZD010000208.1:0-16148 GCA_040005335.1 Pyrinomonadaceae bacterium
GCTGTACAGCTCAACAATCAATTGTTCATTGATGTTGCTGTCAATATCTTCGCGTCTCGGCAGAGCTGTCACGGTGGCTGAATAGACACCGTTTTCGGCTGGCGCAATCCAGCTCGGGCGTCCTCGCCCGGCGGCGGTTGACCATGCGCCTTCGACGTGATTGTTAGTTATGCTGCCTTCTTTGATAGTGATTACATCACCTTGTTTAATTTGAAATGAAGGAATGTCAACTTTACGATTGTTCACTTGAACGTGACCGTGATTAACCAATTGTCGTGCCTGCCGACGCGAAGTCGAAAATCCGGCACGATAAACCGCATTGTCAAGGCGACGTTCTAAAATGAACAATAAATTTTCGCCGGTAATTCCTTTTTGGCGGGCGGCTCTTTCAAAATAGCCGCGAAATTGTTTTTCGAGAACAAAATAAATACGCTTGACTTTTTGTTTTTCACGAAGCTGCTGTCCATATCCGACGAGCGCTTTGCGTCTTGCCGTTGGACCGTGCTGTCCGGGCGGCTGCGTTCCGCGTTTCTCAATCGGGCAGGACGGTTTGTAACACCTGTCGCCCTTCAAGAATAATTTACCACCTTCGCGGCGGCACAGGCGGCACACCGCATCTCTATATCTTGCCATTGTTTATTGATAACTTCCGTTTGCTGGAAACGGAAAAAGTTTACAAGCAATATTCAAACCTAAGCTCAAAATTGCTCTTCATCCTTTTAGCTTGTTGATTGTGAACGGTTAATAATTAACTGCCTTTAAAGCAAAAACGATTAACTATTGACGATTAACAATTTACTAGACTCTTCGGCGTTTCGGCGGACGGCAGCCGTTATGCGGAATCGGTGTTGTATCACGAATAATCGTGACGCGGATTCCAGTATTATGTATTGCACGAATTGCCGATTCACGACCGCCGCCAGGTCCCTTAACGCGAACTTCGCATGAAGTCATTCCGGCTTCGAGCGCTTTGCGGGCGGCTTCCGAAGCTGCCTGCTGCGCTGCAAAAGGAGTCCCCTTACGCGACCCCTTAAATCCACGAGCGCCTGCCGAACTCTGGGCGACGAGATTGCCTTCCAAATCGGTAATCGAAATCATCGTATTATTAAACGATGCTGCGATATAAACAACTCCGATGGGAATATTTTTTTTCTCTTTTTTACGAAAAGTTTTTTTCTTTCCGGTTGCTTTTGCTGCTGGTTTTGCCACTTTTTAGTAGATAGCAGATAGTAGATAGTAGATAGTAGGAAACCAAAATTTACACTACTATCTACTATCTACTATCTACTTAATTATTTTTTGCCTGGAGCTTTTTTCTTAGCCACCGTCATGCGGCGCGGTCCCTTGCGGGTTCGAGCATTTGTGTGAGTTCGTTGTCCGCGAACCGGCAAGCTGCGACGATGCCGTAAACCACGGTAACAGCCGATGTCCATCAAACGCTTAATGTCGAGTTGAACACGCTTTCGCAAGTCGCCTTCAATGTCGCCTTGTGAATCGAGAATCGTTCTGATGCGTCCCAATTCGTCCTCATTCAAATCACGAATTTTAGTATCAACGCTAATTTGCGCTTGGCCTAAAACTGCCGTCGCACGGGCTTTTCCAATACCGTAAATATACGTCAGCCCAATTTGCGCCCTTTTGTTCGGCGGTAAATCAACTCCTGCTACACGAGCCATTTGTTAGTGCAGAGTGCAGAATGCAGAGTGCAAAGTTTTCAGAATTCGTTCTGAACTTTGCACTTTGCACTTTGCACTTTATTATCCTTGTCTTTGTTTATGTTTCGGGTTCGTACAAATAACGCGTACGATACCTTTCCGATGAATAACTTTGCAGTTATCACAAATTTTCTTGACTGAGGGACGTACTTTCATGACTTGTCTCTCCAAACTATTTATAACGATAGGTGATTCGCCCGCGACCCAAATCATACGGCGAAAGTTCAACTAAAACTCGATCACCAGGTAAAATTTTAATAAAATTCTTTCGCATTTTGCCGGAAATATGCGCCAAAACTTGATGCTGATTCCCTTCTAACTCGACTTTGAACATGGCGTTTGGCAAAGTTTCCAGCACGGTCGCCATTACTTCTATTGCTTCTTCTTTTGACATACAAAACCAGAGCAAAATCCTGTCCAGAAACGAAACTGCTATTTTCCGATTTCTTATCGTGTTTGTCAAATGTCTGTGAAGTCTTAAACCGTTAAGGCTGCTTCGACGACGTTACATGTTTGCAAAAAGTGTCTCTTTTGTTCTTTTGTAAAAGTTAAAATTTCGGGACCGTTCTCAGTGACCGCAACCGTGTGTTCACAATGCGCCGAAGGTTTTCCGTCTTTTGTAACAACCGTCCAGCCATCGGCGAGAATTTCTGTATCTTCAGTTCCCACATTTATCATCGGCTCAATGGCGAAAACATAGCCGAGCCGAATTTTTTCTTTTGTACCGGGTTTGCCATAATTTGGAATCTGCGGATCTTCGTGCATCTTTCTGCCGATGCCGTGTCCGGTAAAACCTTTGACAATTCCGTAACCGAATTTCTTGGCGTGAGATTCTACGGCAAAACCAATGTCACCGACGTGTCTGCCGATGCGACACTGCTCAACCGCAAGCCTTAAACACTCCTCCGTAACGTTAATTAATTGCGCTTTTTCCGCGTCAACTTTTCCGACTGGGATTGTCGTCGCAGTATCTCCGACAAAGCCGTCTAAAATGGCTGCCATATCAACCGAGAAAATGTCGCCTTCGTTTAGAACAACGTCGCTCGAAGGAATGCCATGAACCACTACATGATTGACTGAGGCGCAAATTGAACCGGGATATGTTCCCATATAACCCTTGAAAGCTGGAATTGCGCCCGCCTCTCGCATCATCTTCTCGGCTGATTGATCAAGTTCCAAAGTTGAAATGCCGGGTTGAACCATTCGGCGAATTTCTTCGCGCACTTCTGCAATCAATTCACCGACCGCTCGCATTTTATCCAACTCTTTCCGCGACTTTCCGATAATCATGCCTTTTCCTATGAGAAACCGTCCAAGATTCTGCAAACTTTGTCCGAACTCAATCATTCAAAACCTAACACCTATCAAATCAAGACAGAATCAACTTTTCCAGTTCCTGATAGACGATTTCTGCCTCTTTTGTTCCGTCAACCCGCTTTAAACGTCCGCTCTTTTCGTAGTATTCAATTAACGGAGAAGTTTCGCGCTGATAGACTTGGAGTCTCGCCCGCACCCTTTCCACTTTGTCATCATCGCGCTTTACTAAATGTGCGTCAGGATGCAAATCACAAAATCCGGCAATCTTTGGCGGTTTAAAATAGTCATTATAAATTTCGCCGCAAACTGGGCAAGTGCTGCGTCCGGTAAGGCGTTTTTCGAGTAAATCGAGAGGCACATCAATTAAAATTGCTTGCAGAGTTTTATTTTGAGCAGAAGCTAATTTCTCTAGTTCTTCCGCTTGCGTAGTGGTTCGCGGAAAACCGTCTAAGATGTAACCTTTTTTGCAATCTTCTTGAATGGTGCGATCTTCAACTAGTTGAATGACTAATTCATCTGAAACAAGCTGACCTGAAGCTAAAATACTTTTTAGCTGCCGCGCCAGCGGAGTATCAGCTTTTGACAGGGCGCGAAAAATATCACCCGTCGAAATTTGTGGCAGCCCTTGTCGCTCTTGAAGCAGACGTGCTTGAGTTCCCTTGCCTGCGCCTGGCGCGCCAATGAGGAGAATAATTTTATTCATCTGTTGAAAGCTCAAAATTCAAAGATTCTAAGTTTAAATACAAAATCGTCATTTAAACTTGGAGCCTAAAACTTCAAACTCATCTAACTGTCCGAACGCCTGCCGCGAAGACGTGAACCAGCTCCTAGAAAACCTTCGTAATTTCGCATCACAAGTTGCGCTTCGACTTGAGCCGCCGTGTCCATTGCGACTCCAACCAAAATTAGAAGCGAAGTTCCGCCAAAGTAAAATTGGTAACCCAGCCCGGTTGGAATCCAGCTTAAGCCCGGAGTGGCTGTCAAAAAGTTGTCAACCGCAGTACCAATAAAAGGCAGCCGCGCGACATGAAAACCGCTCAGCAAAAGCTGCGGGACAAAAGCAACAAAAGCCAGATAAAGTGCGCCGACAGTGGTTAGTCTGGTTAAAATCGCATTAAGGTAATCTGCCGTAGCGACGCCGGGGCGAATGCCGGGAATATAACCGCCGTTTTTTCGTAAATTGTCCGCCACCTCTTCAACATTAAAGATAACCGTAATATAAAAGAATGTGAATAATACGATTAAGCCTAAAAAAACTATTTCGTAATATGGATCACCGCCGTGAAACTGTGTAAAAAATGCGTAAACCTTTGCCCAGGTGGAATCAGGACTATTCTTGTCGGGCGGAAAAGCCGAAAACAAAGTTTGCGGCATCGCTAAAACTGACGAAGCAAAAATCACGGGAATTACGCCGCCCATGTTAACTTTTAGCGGCAAAGTTGTTTGCTGTCCTCCAACAGCTTGGCGTCCGACTTGCCGTCTGGCGTAGTTCATCGTAATTTTGCGCCGCGCTGACTCCATATACACAATAAACGCAATCAACCCTACTAAGACCACAATAAGAAATATAACGCCCACTGTTTGCAGCGTATCACCGCTTTTGACTCGATCAAAGATTTGTATTACTGCGCGCGGCAGCCCGATGGCAATTCCGGCAAAGATAATCAGCGAAATACCATTACCGATTCCTCGTTCGGTA
This sequence comes from Pyrinomonadaceae bacterium, assembly GCA_040005335.1. Lineage (GTDB taxonomy): Bacteria > Acidobacteriota > Blastocatellia > Pyrinomonadales > Pyrinomonadaceae > JBBQUS01. The sequence continues at coordinate 4,732 of JBDTZD010000208.1, forward strand.
ATTTGTTCGCCGATCCACATCACGAAAACGGTACCGGTCGTCAGCGTAATCACGGTTGAAACCGTAAACCAAATCGAATCCGCTCCTATCCCGTTAACGCGCAGCCAGTGAGCCACAAAACTTGTTTGAATAGCACACAAAATTACGGTTAAATAACGAGTCCACTGATTTATTTTTTGCCGCCCCATTTCGCCTTCTTCCTGAATCTTTTTTAGCTGCGGCGAAATAACGGTCATCAGTTGGAGAATAATTGAAGCCGTGATATAAGGCGTGACACCGAGCGCGAAAACAGAAATTGTTCGAAAGTTGCCGCCTGAAAATAAATCCAGAACTCCTAGTAAAGTTCCTGAGACATCGTTCCAAACTCTTTTCAAAACTTCCTGATTAACGCCGGGCGCAGTGATATGGGCGCCAAAACGGTAAACAGCAAGAAGTCCCAAAGTGAACAAGATGCGTTTGCGCAGCTCCGGCACTTTGAACATATTTTGAATGGCGGCGAAAAACTTTTCCATGAAGAAAACCTCTTAAATATAATTTGTCCTTTGTCAATCGTCTTTCGTCCTTTGTTAAATAGAAAAGACGATGGTTATTAACTCGGAAACTTAGAGTTTATGAGAACCAATGACAAATGACAAAGGACGAACAGCAAATCACGCGGCGGCGGCGACTTTTTTGACTTCCGTGACGGTGCCTCCGGCTTTTTCTATTTTCTCGCGCGCGGTTTTAGTAAAACGGTGTGCCGAAATGTTTAGAGATTTACTCAAATCGCCAGTGCCCAAAATTACTAAATCGTGCTTGGCTTTTTTAATTAACCCGCGCTTGTGCAAAATTTCCGGGGTGATTTCATCGCCTGCGGCAAAACTTGCTTCAAGTTTTGCCAGTGAAATTTCGATCCATTGTTTTTTAAAGATGTTGGTAAAACCGCGCTTTGGCAAACGGCGGTGAAGCGGCATTTGTCCGCCTTCAAAACCGGTTTTTGCTGAATAGCCTGAGCGTGATTTTTGACCTTTGTGCCCGCGCCCCGAAGTTTTGCCTAATCCTGATCCGGGTCCGCGTCCAACTCTTTTCTTTTTGTGCGTCGAGCCTTTCGGCGCCTTAATGTTGTTTAATGAGAGTGCCATTTTACAGTGAACAGTGAACAGTGAACAGTGAACAGTTATTAGTAACTGATGACTGATGACCGGTGACTGATTATTCTACAATTCGCAATAAATGCGGAACTTTGGCGACTACGCCGCGCATAGAGGGCGTGTCGGGACGCGTTACAACCTGATTCAGTTTTGTTAAACCAACGCTTTTGACAATCGTTTTCTGCTTAGTCGAATACCCGATTGAGCTGCGGTAATACTGAATTTTGATTTCGCCTGTATTTGTTGTTTCTTCAGCCATTTTTTTGAAACGGTTTTCGGTCTTTGGGCTCTAGTCTTCGTTTTATAAATCAGTTTGACTTTAAACCTAAAGGCCAAAAACCTAAGACCTGAGACCATTATTTACAACTCATTTACTTGTTTGCCGCGCATCCGAGCAACTTCGAGCGGATCTTTCATCCTCATTAATCCGTCAAAGGTAGCGCGTATAACGTTGTGTGCATTGCCGGAACCTAAAACTTTTGTGCGGACATTATGAATCCCAACCGCCTGCATGACGGCGCGAACCGCTCCGCCCGCAATAACGCCCGTTCCTTCCGAAGCCGGTTTTAATAAGACTCGTCCGGCACCATATTCACCGATCATTTGATGCGGCAGAGTACCTTGAATGAGCGGAACTTTGATCAAGTTCTTTTTCGCCGCTTCGACCGCTTTTTTAATAGCATTGGGAACTTCTTTAGCTTTGCCTGAGCCGAATCCGACGTGACCGGCTTCATCGCCGACAACGACGAGAGCGGCAAAAGACATATTCTTACCGCCTTTGACGACCTTCGTAACACGGTTGATCGAAATAAGCTGGTCTTTAAGATTCAATCCCTGCGGAGAAATTCTAGAGTTATTCTTTTTCATTATTATTCTCTTCAACTTCCGGCGCAGACTTTACCTCGCCTTTGTTTAAACCGGCTGCGCGCGCCGCTTCAGTGACAGCTTTGACGCGCCCGTGATAAACGTAACCGCCACGGTCAAAGACAACTTTTTCGACTCCGGCAGCCAGAGCCCGTTCGGCAATTGCTTTGCCGACTCGTTCTGCTGCTTCAATATTGCCGCCGGTCGCTCCGCGCAAATCTTTTTCTACTGTTGAAGCTGAAGCCAGGGTTTTTCCGGCAACATCGTCAATCACTTGCGCGTAAACGTGATTCAAACTGCGGAAAATCGCCAATCTTGGCTGTTCCGCCGTGCCGCGCACTTTTTTGCGAATTCGCGTGTGTACGGCGCGTCTTAAATCTGCTCTATTGTTCTGCATAGTTCAAGGTTCAAGGTTCAAGGTTCAAGGTTCAAAGGCCTAATTACTTTGAACTTTAAACTTTGAACTTATTTACCTGTTTTTCCCGGTTTTAATTTATAAACTCTATCAGCGTAACGAACGCCTTTGCCTTTATAGGCGTCAGGCTTGCGGAGACGATTAAGCTCCGCCGCGACTTGACCGAGCTTTTGCTTGTCAATTCCGGTCAATGTCAAAGTCAATTGATATTGCGGAATTGCAGTTTTCGTTTGGACACGTTCGGCTTTGGCTTCGATTCCGTCGGGCAAGGCATATTCAATCGGATGTGAATAACCGAGCGAAAAAACAATCGTTTTGCCGCGAACGTCAGCTTTGTAACCGACGCCGACGAGATCCATTTCTCTCTTGAAACCTTCGGTCACGCCGACAATGGCATTATTTGCCAACGCTCGCGCTAGCCCGTGAAAAGCTGCTTGATCGTCGTTTTCGCGCAGCATAGCCAAAGTGCCGTCTTCGAGTGTCGCGCTAATTCCAGCGGGAATCGGTGAACGCAGAACGCCTTTTGGTCCTTTGACTTCGAGTTCGCCTTGATTGATTTTGACATCAACGCCTTTTGGCAGAGTAATCGGTTTCTTTCCAATTCTTGACATTTTCTTTAGTGAATAGTGAATAGTGAATAGTGAATAGTTTTCTCGAATTTCCGATTTACTATTTACTATTTACTATTTACTAATATATTTCTGCTAAAACTTCGCCGCCGACTTTTTCCTGACGGGCTTTTTTACCGCTCATTAAGCCCTGCGAAGTAGAAACGATATTAATACCATAGCCGTTTAATACTTTAGGGATTTCCTGCGAACCTAAATAAACGCGCCGTCCCGGTTTCGAAATTCGCGCCAGATGCGTAATCGTAGAAGCGCCTTTGGTATCGTAACGCAGGAAAATTCGGATTAACTTTTTGACGCCCTCGCCGCGCACATCGTAATTGTTGATGTAGCCCTCTTCTTTGAGAATACGGGCGATTTCTAATTTTAATCTTGAAGCTGGAATATTTACTCTCACGTGCTTCGCCGCAACTGCATTGCGAAGTCTCGTCAGCATATCGGCAATCGGATCTGTCATTTTTATTTAAGCTGTCAATTATCAGATGGCGGGTATCAGTTTTTATAACTGACCACTATCCACTGACAATTAATCACTGTTTTACCAACTGGATTTCGTTACTCCGGGAATTTGTCCTTGGAGAGCGAGTTCGCGCAAAGCAATCCGCGACATTCCAAATTTTCTTAGAAAGGCGCGCGGCCGTCCCGATTGCGAGCAGCGGTTGCGAACCCGGATTGGACTCGCGTTACGCGGCAGTTTTTGCAATTGCAAAACAGCTCCATCAACTTCTTCATTCGTAGATTTTGGATTGTTAATAATCGCTTTGAGAGCGGCGCGTTTGGGAGCATATTGTGCCACCATTTTTTTGCGCTGTTCGTTTCTCACAACTTTGCTAATTTTAGCCATAATTATTTTTCTTTTAGTAATTAACTATTGTCTAAACGGCATGCCCAGGGCTTTTAGTAAGGCACGAGCATGTTCGTCTGTTTTCGCGGTGGTAACAATCGTGATATTCATCCCGCGAGTTTTATCTACTTTGTTAAAATCAATTTCCGGGAAAATAAGCTGTTCTCGAACGCCAAGCGTGTAGTTGCCGCGTCCGTCAAACGCTTTGGCGGAAACACCGCGAAAGTCGCGTACGCGCGGCAGCGCAACGGTTAACAATCTGTCCAAAAATTCGTACATTCTTTCGCCGCGCAGAGTTACCATCGTTCCGATATTCATACCTTCGCGCAGTTTAAATGAAGCAATTGATTTCTTCGCTTTGGTGATCACTGGTTTCTGCCCGGTGATGACGCGAATTTCTTCGGCGGCAGCGTCTAAAATTTTGGAGTTGCTGATCGCCTCGCCCATTCCCATGTTGACAACAATTTTTTCGACTTTTGGAATCGCCATCGGATTTTCGATTCCAAATTCTTTGGCAAGCGCCGGAGCAATCTCTTGTTTGTATTTTTCTTTCAATCTTGCTGATGTGTGTTTGACAGGTTGATCAGGAGGAGAAGGCGCACTCTTTTTTGCAGACGATTTTTTCGTTTTGACTGGCTGCTCTTCGCTTGCAGGGGCAGCAGTCGCCGCATCACCACCTGTAACAATATTTGCGGCGCCTTCTACAATATTTGCAGCGCCTTCCACAACGGATGAGACCGCAGATGAAATCGTATCAATTACGTTTTCAATAACCGACGGTTTTTCAGCAGTTTCTTCGGTTTCGTTCGTTTCTTTGCTTTTATCTTCAGCCATTTTTTTAATTCCGGTTCGCGCTTAAGTATCATTTAACCAATAAGCGGTCACTAATAAAATTTTATTCAATTACCTTGCCGCTTTTAACGGCAACGCGCACTTTTTTACCGTCTTCGTTAATTTGGTAACGGATGCGAGTCGGGACACCGGTTTCCGGGTCAAGTACTGCGACATTTGAAATATCAATCCAAGATTCCTTTTCCACAATTCCGCCCTGGACATTGAGCTGCGGATTCGCGCGCGTATGTTTTTTGATAATTCCTGCGCCTTCGACTTTAACTCGTGCGCTGCGCGGGTCAACTTGAATTACTTTACCCCGATGCGGAGTTCGTTTACCGTTTGAATCGTAACGGTTATAGTCCTTACCCGCGACAAGAACAACCATGTCGCCTTTTTTTACTTTGACTCGCACCGTACCTTTTTTCGGCTGCGTTTTCGATCCTGTTTTCGTTGCCATTTTCTAAATAACCTCCGGCGCGAGCGAAACAATCTTCATGTAGTTTTTATCGCGCAGCTCACGCGCCACCGGACCAAAAACGCGAGTTCCAATCGGCGTCCCATCATCTTTAATCAAAACGGCGGCATTTTCGTCAAAGCGAATGTAAGTGCCGTCTTTGCGCCGCACTTCTTTGCGCGTTCGCACAATCACGGCATTATAAACCTTGCCCTTTTTTGCTACGCCGTCCGGGGTCGCTTCTTTGACCGTAACTTTAATTCTGTCTCCGAGCGAGGCGATTTTGCCGGTCGAACCGCCAATCGGCATAATCATCACAACGCGTCGTGCGCCTGAATTATCCGCCACATTGAGTGACGTTTGCATTTGAATCATCTAGATTTTAGATTTTGGATTTTAGATTTTGGATTTAATTATTTTTTGGATCATCGCGTTTTAAACTTAACAATCAATTTTCGTTTCTACGCTAATCCAAAATCCAAAATCTAAAATCTAAAATCATTTTGCTGCTTTCTGAAGAATTTCGATAACGCGCCAACGTTTCCGAGCTGACATTGGGCGAGTTTCTTCGATTCTCACTTTGTCGCCGATGCCTGTTTCCATTTCATCATGCGCCATAAATTTGGAAGTTCGACGAACATAACGGCGATACTTCGGATGCATTACTTTGCGGTCAACATTGACCACAACGGTTTTTGTCATTTTGTCAGACGAAACCGTACCGACCTTTTGAGCGCGTCTGCCGGTTTTTTGTTCGTTATCGTCATTTCCATCAAGACCGACTGCGTTAGCAACGACTTCAATCCCGTCGGCAACGGTTTCGACAACCGCATCAAGCGCAGACGAAGCTGTTTCAATCACGCTCTCGACAATTCCCGGTTGCTCTTGTTGTTCGCCCTGTTCCGGCGTTTCTTGAGTTTCTGTTTTCTTCTTAGCCATTATTGCTTCTCGATTTGCCGCTTTCTATATTCAATTGAAGCGGCATTATGTTTTTACGCGCTCTGCTGTGTTTGGGCAGCCTCACGCTGTCGTAAATAAGTATGAATGCGCGCCAGAGTTTTCTTTTCGCGACGCATATCGTTGATGGCTGACGTATCGCTTAGAGCATGGCGGAAATTAAGGCGAAAAAGCGATTCTTTTAATCTATCGGCTTCTTCACGCAATTCGTCCACTGACATCTCGCCTAATCTTTGAAGTTCTTCTTTGCGTTTCATCTTTTCTAAACCACGCCTCCTTCTTGTTCGGCACGGGTGACAAATTTGGTTTTGACCGGCAGCTTTTGAGCGGCAAGGTTAAATGCTTCACGCGCTAAAACTTCCGGCACTCCTTGAATTTCGTACAAAACTCTGCCCGGCTTGATAACTGCAACCCAATGATCAGGCGCTCCCTTGCCACTTCCCATGCGGGTTTCTGCCGGTTTTTTAGTGATTGGTTTGTCAGGAAACATCCGAATCCAAATTTTGCCCGCACGTTTAATGTGTCGTGTCATGGCAATCCGAGCCGCTTCGATTTGTCGGTCGGTTATCCATCCCGCTTCAAGGCTTTTGAGCGCAAAGTCACCGAATGAAATCATCGCGCCGCGTTGCGCTACGCCGCGATTGCGGCCTTTCATTTGTTTTCGGTGCTTGACCTTTTTCGGCATCAACATAATTGCTTAACCTCTAAACAAAATAATAAAAACTTAATTTCTTCCGCCGCCTTCATTGCCGCGCCGGAAATCACCGCCACCGCCACCGCCGCCGCGTCTGCCATCGCCACCGTCGCGATCACGACGACGCGGGGGACGACCATCGCCGCGTCCGCCGATGGGGCGCGGTTCATTAATCGGATCAGTAGTCGTGCCGCGCGCCAGAGCCGCATTTGCATCAAGAATCTCGCCGCGATAAATCCACACTTTAACGCCGATGATTCCAAATGTCGTTAACGCTTCGGCAAAACCGTAATCAACATCTGAGCGCAGAGTATGAAGCGGAAGTTGACCTTCGAGCGTCCATTCGGTTCTGGCGATTTCCGCACCATTTAAGCGTCCGGCAACCATCACTTTGATTCCCATCGCGCCAACGCGGATTGATTCTTCCATCGTTTTTCTCATAGCGCGACGGAAAGCAATGCGTTTTTCAAGTTGCTGTGCGATTTTCTCGGCTTGCAGTTGTGCGTTGAGTTCCGGTTTTTGAACTTCTTGAATCGAAACCAAAACTTCGCGTCCGGTCTTTTTTGACAAATCGCTGCGAAGTTTTTCAATATCCGCCCCTTTGCGTCCGATGATAATTCCGGGACGCGAAGTGTAAATGATGATTTTGACGCGGTTGGCGGCGCGTTCAACATCAATGTGCGAAACGCCTGCGCCGTTAAAGCGTTTTTTCAAATCACGCTTGAGTTTTAAGTCTTCGGCTAAAAACTCTGCAAATTCGCGCTTAGCGAACCAATGCGAATGCCAATCTTTGTTATACCCGACTCGGAAGCCGTATGGATGAACTTTTTGTCCCATTTCTTTAGCCTTACTTTCGGTTCTAATCAGTTTTCTTTTCTTCCGCTGTTGATTCAGTTTCGTTTTTAGCGGGCGTTTTCTCGTTTACTGCCGATTCGATTGGCGCTTCCGTTACCGTCGCGTCTAGTTGTTGTTCGGTTGGAGGCGCTGCTATTACATTCTCTTCAATTGTCTCGGCAGCAGGAGCGGCATCCTTCTTCGGTGCTTTTTTGGCTTTTTCTGATGCTGTGACCGGAGCGTTTTTAGCGGCTAATTTCTTTCCAACCGGACGCGTCTTATCTTTTGCTACGGCATTTGATTTAGCTTCTTTAGTGTTTACAGGTTTATCACTCGTCACCATCATGGTGATATGACAGTAATAACGCTGTTCGCGGTACGCTCGTCCTTGCGGAGCTGGGCGGACGCGGCGGCGATTTTTCGTCGGACCCATATCAACAAAACAGGTCTTCACCCATAAATCGTCCGGGTCAATCGCAATATTGTCTTGCTCAGCTTTAAAAGTCGCATTGGCAATCGCCGAGCGCAAACATTTTTCGATGTTTTCAGTCGCACGCTTATTAGTGAACTGCAAAATCGCCAAAGCTTGGGCAACGTTTTTGCCGCGAATCATGTCAATCACGAGTCTGGCTTTTTGCGGCGAACCGCGCAAAAATTTTCCTTTTGCTATCGCTTCCATAATCTTTAGGTAATAGGTAATAGGTAATAGGTAATAGGTTTTTTGAATTTAACTAATTACTTATTACTTATTACTTATTACTATTTCCTTTTTGCGCCTTTTTCTTGTTTTGTTCCAGCGTGACCTTTGTAGGTGCGTGTTGGAGCAAATTCGCCGAGCTTGTGACCAACCATATTTTCGGTAATGTAAACTGGAATGTGTCTTTTGCCATTGTGAACGCCAAATGTCATGCCAACCATGTCGGGTGTGATTGTTGAACGACGCGACCATGTTTTAATGGCAGGCGGTTTGGCGGCGCCGGCGGCAAGCCGCGCCATTACTCTCATGATACTAACGTCAATAAAAGGACCTTTTTTAACTGAACGTGGCATAATTCCTCAATTACTATTTACTTCTACGGTCACGCACAATCATCTTTTGAGTGCGTTTGTTATTGCGGGTTTTGTAGCCGCGCGTCGGTTGTCCCCAAGGTGTTACCGGATGGCGTCCGCCCGAAGTTTTACCTTCACCGCCCCCATGCGGGTGATCAACAGGGTTCATCGCTACGCCGCGAACATGAGGGCGAATTCCTTTCCAGCGCGAGCGACCGGCTTTACCGTAAGATTCGTTTTCGTGTTCAACATTACCAACTTGTCCAACTGTTGCCATACAGACAACCGGAACGCGGCGAGTTTCACCCGACGGCATCCGAAGCTGTGCGTAGTCACCATCTTTGGCGACAAGTTGAGCAAACGAACCGGCTGAACGCGCCATTTGACCACCTTTGCCAGGACGCATTTCAATATTGTGAATTTGCGTCCCCAAAGGGATATTACGAATTGGCAAAGCATTTCCCGGCAGGATATCAGCTTCAGTTCCGCTCATAATGGTTGTGCCGACCGTTAAACCGACGGGAGCGATGATGTACCGCTTTTCACCATCAAGATAGGTAATCAAAGCAATATGAGCCGAACGGTTTGGATCGTATTCAAGCTGCGTAACTTTGCCCGGAATGCCAGCCTTATCGCGTTTGAAATCAATAATGCGATAAAATCGCTTGTGACCTCCGCCGCGTCTGCGAACCGTAATTCGTCCGAGGTTGTTGCGCCCGGAAATGCGTTTTTTTGGTTCGAGTAAAGACTTTTCCGGAACTGCATTTGGCGTCAATTCATCACGCGTCAGATATGTTTGATAACGCCTCGCCGGTGATGTTGGTGTTAGTTTCTTGATTCCCACAATTCAATTTTGGATTTTAGATTTTGGATTTTGGATTAAAATTCTTTTGTCGAATCAACTCAAAATCCTAAATTTAACTTCCTAATTTTGGACTTCCATTTTGGATATAGATGGGTTTGATCGAGTCAATCCAAAATCCAAAATCTAAAATCCAAAATCTATATGGCTTCTCCGTATTCAACTTGTGCGCCTTTTTCAAGCGTCACAAAAGCTTTTTTCCAAGACGGGCGGCGACCTTCAAATTTACCGCGACGTTTCATTTTGCCTTGATAATTAACTGTTCTAACCGCCGTCACTTTAACGTTAAATATTTCTTCGACGGCTTTTTTGATTTCGTCTTTATTTGAATTTGTATTGACCCGAAAAGTTAAAACCTGCCGCGCGCCTTCGTCAAGTTCATCTTTGGCAATAACGGCTTTTTCAGTAACCACGGGCGACTTTAAAATATCCCAGACAGTGAGTTTTTTCATTATTCAGCCGCCTCCTTCACATTTTTATGTTCGCGTGCCGGGTCGAGCAGTTCGCTCAATTCCTGCACTGCCGTTTGCGTCAAAACCAACTTTTCGTGATACAGCAAATCATAAATGTTCATACCGTAACTGTTTGTAATTTTCGTTTTTTGAACATTCCGCGCCGAGCGAATCAGATTTGCATTATCAAGTGAATCAACAATCAAAGTCTTGGTTGTTTTCTCTTTACTAGAAAGTCCGAGCGTAATTAGTGCGCTGACAAAGTCTTTCGTTTTAGCCGCTGCGAAACTCATTTCGTTGACAATAATTAAATTACCCTCGCGCAATCTTTCTGAGAGAGCCGAACGAAGAGCTCCGCGTCGCATTTTCTTTGGTAATTTAGAAGACCAATCGCGTGGTTGCGGACCGTGAACGTTGCCGCCGCCCTTCCAGAGAGGTGAGCGAAGCGAAGCAATCCGAGCACGACCAGTGCCTTTCTGCTTCCAAAGTTTTTTTCCTGAGCCTGCCACATCGCCGCGAGTTTTCGTCGCCGAAGTTCCTTGTCTGCCGTTTGTCATGTAATTTTTGACTGCAGCATGAATCAACGCTTCGTTAAGCGGCGCGCCGAAGACGGCTTCCGATAACTCGACTTCGCCGACTTCTTCGTTTTTCAAATTATGAACTTTGACTTTAAGCATAGCCTTAAATGATGAAATGAGAACAATGAATGGAATTTAACTTTATTCATTCCTCATCCTTCATCTCTCATCCTTTCTTTTGTCGCGCCGCTTTTTTAATCATGACAACGCTCCCATTGGCGCCCGGAACTGCTCCGCGAACCATTAACAAATTGTTTTCAGTATCAACTTTGGCGACTGTCAAACCTCTCACCGTGACCCGCTCATTACCCATATGACCGGACGAACGAGTTCCCTTAATAACACGCGAAGGATAAGCCGATTGACCGATTGAACCCGGCGCGCGAACGTTCATCGAACCATGTGATTCGGGACCGCGCTTAAAGTTATGACGTTTGATAGTACCGGCAAAACCGCGTCCCTTGGACGTCCCGACGACTTCGACCATATCACCGTCATTAAACTGGTCAACTAGGATTTTGTCGCCGACGCTCATATCGCTTTCCGTTTCGAGACGAAATTCTTTCAAGATCCGGGTTGGCGGGGTTCCCGCACCGGTTTTCTCAAAGTGTCCCTGCATTGGCTTGGTCACATTTTTTAATCTAATTGGTTTTTCTTCAACCAATCCGATTTGCACGGCATCGTAGCCATCGCGTCCCGATGAAGTTTTCTTTTGTATGACGACACAGGGTCCGGCTTTGATAATAGTCACGGGTGTTACTGTTCCGTCAGCCGCGAAAATCTGCGTCATTCCCATTTTTCTTCCGAGGATTCCGTTAATCAT
>JBDTZD010000187.1:0-16119 GCA_040005335.1 Pyrinomonadaceae bacterium
GAATCGAAAATCGTTTTTCGTTTTATCATCGTGGCGATTTTGTTTGCTTTATTGAGTCTTTCAACGTTGAAGTTGCGGTAAATGGAATTAAACGGCAAAAAAACTTTAGTGCTGGGAGCAGGCAAATCCGGTGTCGGCGTAGCGGCATTTTTGCGAGCGGGCGGCGCAACTGTCGCTTTGCACGACAAAAAGCCATTTGAAACGTGGAGCGAAACGGCTCGATCTTTAAAAGATCAAAAAATAGGTGTGATTGACGGAGACTTACCTTCCTGGCTGCTTGACCAAATTGACCTCGTTGTCATTTCGCCGGGCGTGCCAACTAACACGATTCCCGCTCGTTATGTTGATCGCAAAGACGGCGAAGTGATTGGCGAGATCGAACTGGCTTACAGATTTTTGAAAGGCAGAATTGTCGGCATCACGGGTAGCAACGGTAAAACGACGACCACAACGCTCGTTTACGAATTGCTCAAAAATGCCGGAATAGAAACGCAAGTCGGCGGCAACATCGGAACACCCTTGATTGATTTGGTTAAAACAGCGACTGAAACCGCTTGGACAGTCGTTGAATTGTCGAGCTTCCAGCTTGAAACGATTAAGGAATTTCGCCCAAATGTGGCGATTTGTTTAAATGTCACACCAAATCACCTCGACCGTTACAATTTTTTTACTGATTACGCGGCGGCGAAACATCGACTTTTTATGAATCAAACGCCGGAAGATGTGGCAATCTTGAATGCCGATAACGAGATTACGGCGAGCTGGGCGAAAAGCGGTTTGCGAGCAAACACAGTTTTGTTTTCGACACAAAAAGAACTGGAGACCGGTTTGTTTTTGCGCGGGCGCGATTTGGTCTGCCGTGCAAATGGAGTCGAAAAAATACTAACGTCGCGTGATGAAATGGCTTTGCGCGGTTTGCACAACGTTGAAAACGTTTTAGCAGCTCTGGCGGCGGGGCTCGCGTGTGGCGCTGCGCCCGATTCGATGCGCGAGACGGTTAGAAATTTTAAAGCCGTCGAACATCGGCTCGAATTCGTGACGGAAATTGAGGGCGTTAAATTTTACAACGACTCAAAAGCGACGAGCGTTGATGCCACACAAAAAGCGCTCGAAGCGCTTGCCGAAGAAGCGGGCGAAATCATTTTGATCTTAGGTGGGCGCGGCAAAAATGCCCCATACGAGCCTTTGGCAAATCTGATTAAAGACAAAGTTCGCCAACTCGTTTTAATCGGTGATGATGCCGACAATATTGAGCAACAGCTTTCAAAATTTACTAAAACGATACGCGCTAGCTCGATGGCAAACGCGGTGGAAAAAAGTTATGCGGCGGCTGCAAAAGGCGATTCAGTGCTACTCGCTCCGGCTTGCGCCAGTTTTGATATGTTCACGAGTTTTGAGGCGCGCGGAAAAACATTTAAAGATGAAGTTTTGAGATTGGCGCAATCGGCTAATCCAAAACCCAAAATCTAAAATCCAAAATGGGAAAGAAGCTCCAATTTGACTGGATTCTATTCGCGACGATAGCGGCGCTGTCGCTCTTTGGAGTCGTAATGGTTTACAGCGCGTCGGCAATGGTGGCGCTCAAAGAAACCGACGGAGCGAGCCAATACGGATACGTTTTTAAACAGTTTGCATTTACCGTCGCCGGATTGCTCGTAATGCTGGCGGCGACGCGGTTTGATTATCGCTGGCTGAGACAAGATTGGCTGGTTGCCGGGTTAGTACTCGTGACCATTTTTTTGCTAATTGCAGTACTTTGTTTTTCGCCCGTTAATGGCGCACGGCGTTGGATTAAGATAGCCGGATTTTCTTTCCAATCTTCGGAACTCGCCAAACCGGTTTTAGCTTTGTTTTTAGCATTTCTCTTTGCCAAACGGAATGCAAGTGAAATGCTGGATTTGAAATTTACATTTTTGCCAAGCGCTTTTGTGGTTGGAATGCTGCTTTTGCTCATCATGGCTGAACCGGATTTGGGAACCGCTTTAGTTTTAGCGATTAGTTTTGCAGTGGTTTATTTTGCGGCTGGCGCCAACTGGCGGCATTTTGCGATAACGGGGATAGTCGCGCTCGTCGGTTTGGCCGGCGCACTGTTGCTAGTGCCTTGGCGGATGAAGCGGATTTTGGCATTTTTAAATCCCTGGAGCGCGGAAAACGTTCAGGGCGCCGGATATCAGCTGGTTCAATCGTTGATGGCGGTTGGTTCGGGCGGCATCACCGGAGTTGGCTTTGCCAACAGCCAGCAAAAAATTTATTATCTGCCGTTTGCTCATTCGGATTTTATTTTCGCTATTATTGGCGAAGAATTAGGATTAGTCGGAGCCTTAGCGGTAGTTGCGATGTTCGGTGTGATTCTCTGGCGGGGGACTCGAACAGCTTTGGCGGCGCCTGACCGATTCGGACGATTATTAGCAATCGGTCTGACCACAAACATCGTCGTCCAGGCATTTTTTAACATTAGCGTTGTCATCGGTTTGCTCCCGACAAAAGGTATTCCCTTACCTTTTATTTCCTATGGTGGTTCGTCCGTCATGGTGACGCTGCTCTCGGCAGGCTTGCTGCTTAATATTTCTCAATATGCCGGAACCTACGATCTGACGGACGAAAAATGAAAGTGTTGATTGCTGCAGGCGGAACAGGTGGACATATTTATCCGGGAATTGCGGTGGCAAACGAAATTATGCGCCGCGACTCGCAATCAAAGGTGAGTTTTGTCGGAACTGCTAGAGGTTTGGAAACTAAATTAGTTCCCGCAGCGGGCTTCAAACTCGAGACGATTGAAAGCGCAGGAATTAAAAACGTCGGTTTGGCTGGAACGCTCAAAGGTTTATTATTACTGCCGAAAAGCTTTCTAGCGGCGCGCGCATTAATCAAAAGTTTTAAACCTGATGTGGTGGTTGGTGCGGGCGGGTATGTGACAGGTGCGGTTCTTTTAACGGCAAGTTTTTTGCGTATTCCAACGCTCGTCATGGAATCAAATGCTCTGCCCGGCTTTACCAACCGACAACTGGCGAGGTTTGTTGACAAAGCTGCCGTGACATTTCCAGAAGCAGCAAAGTTCTTTCCCGGTAAAGCGGTTGTGACCGGAAACCCGGTCAGAAGAGAATTTTTTGACATTCCTGTAAAGGCTCGAGACAATTCTAGTTTTTGCCTGCTCGCCTTTGGCGGTTCGCAAGGCGCGCGCGCAATAAATCAGGCATTAGTAGCGGCTTTGCCGCATTTGGAAGCAGAGAGAAATCGCTTGAAAATTGTTCATCAAACCGGCGAGCCAGATTTTGAAACGGTTAAAAAAGGCTACGAGAATGCAGGTTGGCGCGACAAAGCGGATGTGACGAAATACATTAGCGATATGAACGCTGAATTTGCCAAAACAGATTTAATAATTTGCCGCGCCGGAGCGACGACTTGCGCCGAGCTTGCCGCCGCGGGAAAAGCGGCAATTATGATTCCGTTGCCGACCGCTGCCGACGATCATCAGCGTAAAAACGCCGAAGCATTGCGCGATGCCGGAGCCGCGAAAATGATTTTGCAAAGAGATTTAATTGGCACACGTTTGGCAAATGAAATTAAGAATTTAATAAATGCGCCGGAAAACATTACAGCGATGGAACAAGCGGCAAAAAAGTTGGTAAAAGGCGATGCCGCAGCGAAAATGGTTGATCTGATTGAAGAATTGATAAAGAGGATATAATTTCACCCAAAGATGCAATGAAAAGGCGGTTTTGAGTTTTAGAGCAAAATCTAAAATCCAAAATCTAAAATCCAAAATCGAGAGATGTTTAGACACGTCAAACATGTTCATTTTATAGGAATCGGCGGAATCGGAATGTCCGGCATCGCGGAAGTGTTGTGTAATCTGGGCTTTCGCGTTTCAGGTTCTGATCTGAAGAAGTCTAAAGCTACTAATCGCCTTGAAAAACTGGGCGCCACGATTTTTGAGGGTCACTCGGCAGAAAATATTGGAGATTCGCATGTCGTGGTGCGTTCGACGGCGGTACGCGATGACAACGCGGAAATCGTAGAAGCCAAAAACCGCTCAATTCCGGTTATTCCGCGTGCCGAAATGTTGGCGGAATTGATGTCGCTCAAACCATATTCAGTAGCGATTGCGGGTTCACATGGTAAAACGACGACAACTTCGATGGTGGCAACTGTAATGGGTCACGCCGGGCTTGATCCGACGGCTATTGTCGGAGGTGTTGTAGGCGCGTTCGGTTCAAACGCCCGTTTGGGGAAAAGCGACTGGATTGTGACCGAAGCCGACGAGAGTGATCGCTCGTTTTTAATGCTTAATTCAACAATTGCGGTTGTGACCAATATTGACCGCGAACACATGGATTATTATGACGACATGCTCGACGTCCTTGGTTGTTTCCGCGATTTCGTCAACAAAGTGCCGTTTTTCGGCGCAGCAATTATCTGCCTCGACGATCCGAACGTGCAGGCGATTATTCCAAGCATTAAACGTCGCCGGATTACTTACGGAATGTCGGCACAGGCTGACGTTTCCGCACATTACGTAAATTTTGATAACAATTTCGGTTCGACCTTTCAAGTTTGGCGCGGCACCGAAGTTTTAGGCGAAGTTCATTTGCCGATTCCAGGTCGTCATAACGTTTACAACGCTTTGGCAGCAATTGCTGTCGCGCTCGAACTGGATATCGAGTTCGAAAAAATCGTTTCCGCATTTAAAAATTTTTCAAACGCCGACCGCCGTTTTCAATTCAAAGGCGAAGTGGGCGGAATTACGGTCGTTGATGATTACGGTCATCATCCAACCGAAGTCCAAGCCACGCTGGCAGCAGCCAAATACGGCTCCGGGCTGCGCCGGACAGTAGTTTTGTTTCAACCGCATCGCTACACGCGGACAAAAGAGTTGATGGAAGACTTTGCGCGTTCTTTTAACAATGCCGATGTAGTTTTCCTGCTCGATATTTACGCCGCGTCGGAAGATCCGATAGAAAACATCACGGCTGAAATTTTAAGCGAAAAAATCAGGCAGTTTGGGCACAAAAACGTGCATTATATCGGAAGTCTGGACGGGGCGGCGGAAAAGGTTTGCGCCGAGCTACAGGAAGGCGATTTGTGCATCACGCTCGGCGCGGGCAGCGTCTCGCGGGCAAGCGATCAGATTTTGGAGATTTTACGCAATGTAGCCGTTTAGAGAGAAAAGTGATTTAAGTGCATTTAACCCAGCTGGGCGAATATTGTATCAGTCGGTTCGTAAACGAAAGTATGCGCAAGACTTCTAGAGAAATTTACTTTTTTATCATTTGCGGGCTTCTCACAGCTTGCCAAATAGCTGCACCACCAAAACAATTTGATGCCAATGCTATCGTTGAAAAAGTTGCTGAGCCAAAGCCGGTGAGTGACAAAGACAATTCTTCACTTAACGTGAAAAAGGGCTTACTTGTGAGCATTTCGGTGGATGGCAAAATTTCTTTAACCAATGAAATAACTGGGAAAACTGAAGATATCGGAACCACACAAAACACGCAAATGTTAATTACTCGGCTGAAAACAATGTTGTCCGAACGCAAAAAGAATGCTAGTGAAGAGCAAACAGAAAATGAGACAACAGTTTACGTCCGCGCTCCGCGCTCATTATCCTACGAAGAAGTTGTTAGCGTAGTTGAAGCCGCAAAAGCTGCAGGAGCAAAACCGATAGGTTTACAAATATCAGACTGAATCTGAACGGTTATCTTTACAGGGTAAATAATTACAAAAACGATGCCGACAAAAGTAGCAACGAGAAGCACAATCACAAAAACCGCTACCACTAAGCGCCCAGCGGGGAAGCGTCCAGCGGCGCGACGCGTTAAATCAAAGTCTTCGACTTTTGAACGTGTTTTGCGCGAAAATCTGCACTGGATAGTGTTAAGCGCAGCGGCAATTGTTGTCGGAGTTTTGTTATTTGTCGGCTATCAAAAGGTTATTGCAAGTTCCATTTTTGAAGTTAGGCAAATTGACATTTTGGGCACAAATCACACGGACAATAAAAATATCGAAGAAACCGTTCGTAATTTGACGGGTAAAACCGGGGTTTGGAACTCTGATGTAGTGACGATTCAAAAGGCGATTGAAAAGCTATCATGGATAAAAACCGCTTCAGTTTCGCGAGTTCTCCCCGACCGTTTGCGAATCCGCGTCAGTGAACGCGAACCAAAAGCCATTGTGAGGCTAGATTCGGGAGCGAAGGTTTGGGTTGACGACGAAGCTCGCATTTTAGGTGAAGTTAAATCGGATGAAAACTCCTCGTTTGTGATGACAGGTTGGAACGAAGCCAAAGACGGTGAAGCAACTAAAAAAAATCAAGAGCGCGTGCGGCTTTATTTACGGATTTTGGACGAATTTCGCAAAGCCGAAATTGCGGCTCGCGTCGCGGCAATTGATTTATCAGTGTTGCAGGATATCGAAGCGACAGTTAATCAAAACGGGGTGATTAAACCCGTTAAACTCGGCAATCAAGATTTTGCAGAGCGATTAAAACCGGCTTTGACGCTGCTCGAAACTTTGGAAAGCAACGGCGCTCTGGAAACAGTCGAAAAAATCATTGCTTACGACCGCACGCCGGTTGTCGGATATAAGACAGCCAACGCGCAAAACAATTTAAAGGTCAGTCAAAAAATGGCTAGCAAGACTGTTCGTTAAAGGAATTCCAGTTTTAAGAAAAAGGATTTCGAGTTATGGCAAATCGCCCAATAATAGCAATCGGTTTGGACATCGGGACGAGCAAGGTACGCTGCGTCATCGGCGAATCGGGCGAGTATGTGCCGATGGACATTATCGGCATCGGACAAGCTGAGGCAAGAGGTTTGAGACGCGGGGTCGTTGTCAACACCGATGCGGCAACCGAAGCGATTCGGCGCGCTGTCGAAGACGCCGAAAGAATGTGTGGTTTAGAGGCGCAGCTTGTCACAATCAATTTGTCGGGCGAGCATTTACAAGGCAAAAACAGCGCGGGTTTAGCAATAGTCGCGGGACGCGAACGCGAAATTACCGAAGACGATGTTGCCAGATCAATAGAATCGGCTTCGTCGCTGCAATTGCAGCCGGGTTGGGATATTGTTGACCGTCTGCCGCAGGAATTTATTGTTGATGGACAGGACGGAATCACGAACGCCGTCGGAATGAGCGGCACGCGGCTCGAAAGCCGCGTGCATCTGGTCATCGGTCCAGGGGCGGGCAGACAGAATTCAATCAAAGCCGTTAATCGCGCCGGATTAAAAGTCGAGTATATGATGCTCGAACAGCTAGCGGCGGCGGAATCAGCCTTAAGCGACGACGACAAAGAATACGGTTCGGCGCTCGTCAACATCGGTGCGGAAGTCACCGGTTTGGTTATTTATCAACGAGGCGCAGTTCAACACACCCAAGTTTTCCCTTTTGGCGGAAGCGTTTTTACTAAAGATATTGCAGTTGGTTTGCGCGTCGCGCCGCCCGAAGCCGAGCGTGTCAAGAAAGAATTCGGTTCAGTTGCGCCATACCGCTTAAGCGAACATGAACGCGCAGAAATGATTGAAGTTCTCCCGGTCGGCGGCAAACAGTCAAAACAATTGCCGCGCCAAATTTTATGCGACATGCTCCAGCCGCGCGGCGAAGAAGTTTTGCAGCACATCACGGACGAAGTGCGCCGCGTTGTTGGGAATCGTCAGCTTTCAAGCGGAATCATTATGACCGGCGGCGGGGCAAACTTAAGCGGAATAACCGAGATTGCCGAACAGATTTTCGATGCCCCAGTGCGCATCGGCTACCCGGAGCGAGACCGCTTCGGCGGAATAGTCGAAGATATCCAAGATCCGGCATGGACTACGGCAGCTGGTTTGGCGTTATTTTCGCTTAAGACGCAAACCGGCGAAATGCACCAAAACAACGGCGAAAACTCGTCTGGAAGTGGGGTTCGCGCTTGGTTAAACAAGCTTCGGGAGGGTTTTGGAAGTTTTTTTTAAAAAAGTGCTTAAGCGCTTTGATTTTTAGCAAATTAGTTGTATTATTTCGGCGACATAGTACAAGATGCTGGCGACGACATATCGTCGGGTTTAAGCAGAAGCGCACAATATCAGCGAACAAGCCGGTTGAAAACCTCAAATTCTGAACAAAGGTATTGACAAAAGTGGAAAACGGACAAATTGGCAACGGAATCACCATGTTTCTCGATGACGCTCCGCCCGTCTCAGGCGCGCGAATCAAAGTCATCGGCGTCGGCGGCGGCGGCGGCAATGCCGTCAACCATATGATTGAAGCTGGTGTCGAGGGTGTCGAATTTATCGTCGCCAATACCGACGTGCAAGCCCTGCGGCGCAGCCTGGCACCATACAAGATTCAACTTGGGAGTGATTTAACGAGAGGTTTGGGGGCCGGGGCGAATCCAGAAATTGGACACGATGCCGCGCTTGCCGACACCGAAAAAATCATCGAAGCTCTCGAAGGAGCGCATATGGTTTTTGTCACGACCGGTTTGGGCGGCGGAACGGGAACGGGTGCCGCTCCAATTGTCGCAGCCCTAGCCAAAGAATTAGATATGCTAACCGTGGCCGTCGTCACTAAGCCTTTTGAGTTTGAAGGTAAACGCCGAATGCGCCAAGCCGAAAAAGGATTGGCTGAATTGCGCGGAAGCGTTGATACAATTATTACGATTCCGAATGACCGGCTCGAAATGATTGACGACAATATCGAATTTACCGAATCTTTTAAACGCGCTGACGAAGTTTTGCTCCAAGCAGTTCAAGGCATATCGGATTTAATCACTGTGCCGGGAATGATTAACCTCGATTTTGCAGATGTTAAATCAGTCATGAAAGACATGGGTATTGCCCTCATGGGCGTCGGGAAAGCGCGCGGCGAAGGGCGCGGTATTGCGGCGATGCGAGCGGCGATTGAATCTCGCCTGCTCGAAGAAAATTCGATTGTCGGAGCAAAAGGAGTTCTCGTCAATATCACTTGCGGACGCGATATGCCGCTCAGAGAAATCAAAGAAGCCGTTTCACTCGTCGAAAAAGAGGCTTCAGATAATGCCAATATTATTTTTGGGGCGGTGATTGACGAAAATATGATTGATGAAGTAAAAGTAACCGTTATTGCGACGGGCTTTGACAAACCTGATGTAGTCGAAGACATTCCAAACATCCATGCTTTTAATCAGCAACCGCTTGGGACACGCTATAACGAACGGCAGACAATTGGCGCAATGAACGCGGACAGTTTTGAAACTCCAACCTTTATTCGCAAAAAAGCAGACTAAATAGTTTTCAATTTGTGACTTATGAGCGGGACTAAATTTGTTCCCGCTCCTTTTTTTTAGAAAATTGATTGCTTTGATGTGATGGGCAAAGAGGTCAAATATAAAGCGAGTCGCGCGAATATTTGGCAGCTTGCAACTTGCATTAACGTCATGTAGCATAACGACAAACTCAATCTAAAGCAGCAACATAGCTATTCACAATTTGATGCCAAGACTTTGGCATTTTTTAACGAAAATGAATCGAAAACTCATTAGACCGAACCTTGCGGACGTTAAAAGTCAAGAACGCGATTCACAAAATAATCGTGACCTGCGCGGCGATTTGGTATTGAATCGCACGTCAGTTGTTGCTAACAAAATAAACATGCACAAAGATACTGATGATTCAGTTGAATCGGCTGCTTCATCTGCTTCCAAAAATCGCCGCCCGCCTCAAGTAGAAACTAATGCAGAAATTTTTTACTACAAAAAACAAATTGATTCGCACACTTTAATGATCATTGTTCTTCAGGATGGCGAGGAAATAGAAGGCACGATCGAGTGGTATGATCGCAATGCTCTCAAGATAAATCGCAAAAATGCCGCGAATATTCTCTTGCTCAAACACAACATCAAATATATGTTTAAAGCTGAAGACCGTATATCGTAGGATTAACCATCACCTATCAAATTTATCAATCTGCAAAAAATTCCCTATAATTTAAGAGTGAAAAAGATATAAACACTAGACAAATTCGTTCGGAAACTACACAATTCAGTTATGGCGTTAAAATCGCTTTGATTATTAGAAATAATCGTACTTCGCCCCAATTAAATGTTGTCGCCTGCCGCTTGTAAAATTCAGTGTTAAAAAATTTTGACGAAAATAAAAGAAATTCACGTCCGCGCGTCGGAATTACGGTTGGCGATCCTGCCGGAATCGGCGCGGAAGTAACGTTAAAAGCCGTTGCCGATAAAACCGTCCTTGAGAGTTGCTTGCCGGTAATTATTGGGGATGCCGAATTTTTGCAAAAAGCTGCCGCTCTGCTCGGGCTTCAAGCAGATTACCGAATTGTCCGCGAAGATACAGAAACTCAATCAGAAATTTTAATTAATTCGCCAGATCCTTTAATTTACGATTGCCCAAATATCAAAACCGAAATCGAATTTGGAATTGAATCGGCAATAACCGGTAAAGCCTCCGCCGAGTATATCGAAAAGGCTGTGACCCTCTGCCTCGAACATAAAATCGAAGCTATTGCAACCGCACCGATTAGCAAAAACGCCCTTAAAATGGCGAATGTGCCGTTTCCGGGACACACAGAATTTTTAGCATACCTAACGGCTACGACAGAATTTGCGATGTCGTTTTTTGCTGGAAATTTGCGTGTCGTACTGCTTTCTACTCATGTGTCACTCAAGGACGCACTTAAATTGGTTCAACATCAAGCTATTGCCAACCTTATTCGTTTGACCGACCGTGAGCTAAAAAAACTAGGCATTGCGACTCCCAAAATTGCTGTTGCTGCTCTTAATCCGCACGGCGGCGAAAATCAAATGTTTGGTTCTGAAGAAGTGGCTGAGATCAGCCCGGCAATTACTGAATGCCGTGCAGAAGGAATTAACGTGGTGGGACCGTTTTCCGCCGACACTGTTTTTTTGCGAAACGCGCGAGGCGAATTTGATGTGGTCATCGCCCATTATCACGACCAAGCGACGATTCCAGTCAAGTCGCTGGCATTTGGCGAAGCCGTTAATGTTACGCTTGGGCTGCCAATCATCAGAACTTCGGTCGATCATGGAACAGCATTTGACATTGCAGGGAAAAATCTTGCTGAACATTCGAGTATGAAAACTGCTATTATGTTGGCAGCGGAACTAAGCCGTAGAAAAACCGTTTATCAAAGCAAAGCCGCTATTTAAGTTAAAGTTTTTACCAATGTATTTGCCCGCGCAGGTTGCGACGTCAAATTTGGATAGGAGAGAAAACGCATTGTCCCAGGACGGAGCTCAAACTGAAGGTTTACCGCGAATTCTCGTGGCTGACGACGATCCGGCAATCTTGCGGCTCGTCAAAGCGATTGTGGAAAAAGAAGGCTTTACCGTGATAGTGGCGCGGGACGGGCGCGAAGCATACAAGGCTTTGCAATCGGAAGAAAACATTGTGGCAGCAATTTTCGATGTAGTAATGCCGCATATCCAAGGCACAGACTTGGCGCGTTTTATGCAATCAGAAAAACGTTTTATGGAGATTCCGGTGATGATGATGACGGCTGAGCAAAACCCCAGATTGTCTTCCGAAAGTTTTGCCGCCGGCGCGGTCGTATTTTTGCCCAAGCCTTTTACAACCAGTCAACTGCAAGGTATGTTAAGAATGTTGGTTGCTCGAACGCGCTCTTAAAATTTAATGAATAGTTTCCAATTTTTGTTAAAATCCTCAACAAATTAAATTTTACTGTCCAAAACCTCTCCAAACGTAATAAAATTGCGAACGGGCGGAAATTTCTTTTAAATGATAGCTTTCCGTCGGATAAACAATGAAGCCGCAAAATAAGGTGTTAAACAAGCGAGAAGGAGCAAAATTCTAATGTCGAAACGCAAATTACTGTTGGCTGATGATTCGATGACAATTCAAAAGGTCGTCAATCTGACTTTTGCCGACGAGGGCATTGAAGTTTTTACGGTAGGCAACGGCAGTCTGGCGATCGAAAGATTGTCAGAGATCGAACCTGATTTGGTGCTGGCTGATGTTCATATGCCGGGTTTGACCGGTTACGAGGTTTGCGAGCAAATCAGAATGCACCCACGGTTTAAAGACGTGCCGGTAATGCTGCTGGTCGGCTCTTTCGAGCCTTTTGACGAGTCGGAGGCGAAACGTGTCGGGGCAAATGATTATCTGACCAAGCCGTTTCAATCAATCCGTCAGCTTATTCAAAAAGTTACGGCATTGCTCGCTGATCCAAATAGTGAGACGGATGAAGTCAATGAGAGCGAAGCGACTGTCATTTCTACTGAGGCAAATGGATCACAAGACACTTCGTCCGCAGAAGTCAATCAAAATGTCTTCGAGGAAACCCCAATCATTTCGCAAAACAATGTTGATTTATCTGCTCACGAAATGAGTTTTGGGGATACTGCTTTGGACGACGAAATGATCGAAACAAGTTCGGCTGGCAATTTAGGCAGCGATTTTTCCGATCCGATGTTGTCAAGCCAGTTCGAGTCACAAAGCTCTGGCGAAATTACAACGTCAAGCGCGGAAAAAGTATCAATCACAGGCGATGATTTGACCAGTGATGAAAACATTATTTCAGAAGATATAGATCCGGAAATGCGGCGTACCGAACCGCTTTCATATAATGATATTCAAGAGATAAATTCTTCGATGCTGGCACCAGTGGAACCGGAGAAGAATGACGAATGGCAGACCATTGAATCCGAGACAAATATTAGTGATGAAACAACGGCTTCAGTTAACGCGGATCAAACCCCGCCTTCAGGGAATTGGGAACAAAACCAATATGGCGGAGAATCAGACCAAGAATTAGACATAGAACTTGATTTGTCTGCGCCGCAGGAAGAATTATCTGAGACTTCTGATTTTGAAATTATCCGCGATGAAGAGATGCTTCCAATGGAAACCCGCGCAGAAGAAACGGCGAGCTTAGCGGTTTCGCCCACTAGTAAAACGGTGATGAATGACTACGAACCGTTGGAACTTGATTTGGATGAAATGAATCTGCTGCAAATTGACGATGAAGATTCGATTCTAGATTTGCAAACCGAAGAGGCGACAACCGCTGTTTCGATGGCTGATCTTGAAGTTTTGCCGCAGATGCAAGATTTCAACCAATCACCGAACAGTCGCCTTTCGCAAGTCGCTGGTCAAGCTGTTTCAACGATGAATCTGGATTTTCCGCCGCACGTTATCGAAGCCATCGCACAACTAGTAGTCGAAAAACTGTCAGACAAAGTTATCGAGAAAATTGCGTGGGAAATTGTCCCGGACAGATTTGATTTAATTGTCCGCAAACAAATGGAACAGCGCGATCGTTAATTTAATTACGTTTAAAGTTCAAAGTTTAAGGTTCAAGGTTTATGAATTAAACTTTGAACCTTTACTTTTGCCTTAAACCTTGATCTTAAAACTTTGAACTTTAAACTTTAAACTTTTAAACTTATTTCACAATGGAAATAGCCAAAGCCTACGAACCAAAACAAGCGGAGGAGAAACACTATGAGCGTTGGGAGCGAGCGGGCTGTTTCGCGCCCGAAATAAATCAAAATCTTGACGCTCCTGCCTTTTCAATCGTTATTCCGCCGCCAAATGTGACCGGCTCGCTGCACATGGGACATGCGCTCCAACATACGTTGATGGATGTTCTCGCGCGCCGCAAACGGATGCAAGGTTTTCGCACTTTGTGGCTCCCCGGCACCGATCACGCTTCAATCTCTGTTCAAAGAAAAATCGTCGAACAGCTGCGAGCCGAAGGCGAAACGCCGCGCTCGGTCGGCCGTGAAGACTTTTTGCGCCGCGCATGGGCGTGGAAAAATTTGTACGGCAATACGATCACTCAGCAAATGCGCCGCGAAGGTGC
The DNA here is from genome assembly GCA_040005335.1 of Pyrinomonadaceae bacterium. Classification (GTDB taxonomy): domain Bacteria; phylum Acidobacteriota; class Blastocatellia; order Pyrinomonadales; family Pyrinomonadaceae; genus JBBQUS01. Next base: position 13,816 of record JBDTZD010000187.1, read on the forward strand.
ATCGGTTGATTGGACGCGCGAGCATTTTACAATGGACGAAAGTTTGTCGCGAGCGGTGCGCGAGGTTTTCGTCACTCTTTACGACGAAGGTTGGATTTATCGCGGAATGCGCATCGTCAATTGGTGTCCTTTTGATAAAACCGTAATTTCCGACGCCGAAGTCAAAGACGAAACGCGCAAAGACGGCAAACTCACCTTTTTGCAGTATCCGGTTAAAAACTCTGATCGGAAACTGACCGTCGCTACAACGCGTCCCGAAACGATGCTTGGCGATACGGCCGTCGCCGTGAACCCGACAGACAAGCGGTATCAAGATTTGATCGGGCAAATGATCGAACTGCCGCTTACTAATCGGGAAATTCCGATTATCGCCGACCAATACGTTGACCCGGCGTTTGGAACTGGCGCGGTTAAAATTACTCCCGCACATGACCCAAACGATTACGAAGTGGGTTTGCGCCATAACCTTGAGCAACTTGTTGTGATGAATGACGACGCGACGATGAACGAGGCAGCCGGCGCAGATTTTGCCGGGCTTGACCGTTTTGCAGCCCGCAAAAAAGTCGTCGAGCGCTTTGAAGAATTAGGGCTTTTGGAAAAACAGGATGATTATGAAATCACCTTGCCAGTTTGCGAACGCTGCAAAAATGTTATTGAACCGCTGCTCTCCGAACAATGGTTTTGCCGCATGAATGAAATGCGCGATCTCGCGTTAAATCTAATGCAAACCGAGAAATCGCCGCACTTTTATCCGGAAGTTCCAAATGAAAAAGTTTATACCGTTTGGCTCGAAAATTTGAAGGATTGGACAATCTCGCGCCAGCTTTGGTGGGGTCATCAAATTCCGGCTTGGTACGACCAGAACGGAAATGTTTTTGTCGCGAGGAATAAAGACGATGCCGAAAAACAAGCGGGAACAATTGATTTAACGCAAGACGCGGACGTTTTAGATACTTGGTTTTCGTCCGCGTTGTGGGCGTTCTCGACCTTTGGGTGGAACGGCGAAATCACCGAGACCGAAGATTTAAACGTTTATCTACCAACCGATGTTTTAGTGACGGGACGCGACATTATCTTTTTGTGGGTTTCTCGGATGGTGATGCTGACCGAAAAATTCGTTGGCAAAAAACCGTTTGACGACGTTGTTATCACTGGAACCGTGCTTGGCAAAGACGGCAAACCAATGTCAAAATCGCGCGGAAACGGCGTTGATCCGCTTGAGATGTTTGACAAATACGGCGTGGACGCTACGCGCGCTTATCTGGCAAGCATTGCAACCGGAGCGGACATCAAGTGGAACGATGTGCAAATCGAAACTTTTCGTAATTTTGCCAACAAAATCTGGAACGCAGCTAGGTTTTGTCTGATGAACAGCGAAGGCGCGACGGTTGATTTGAAAAGCTTAGAGTTCTGCCTTCGAGCGGCTGATGGCGCTGAGCCGACTAAAGTCGGGACTCCAAACGATCTTTCAATTGCCGACCGCTGGATAATTTCGCGTTTGAATCGAACAGCCATCGAAGTTAATAGCGCAATCGAAAAATATTTTTTCCACGAAGCCGTTCAACTGCTTTACCATTTTTTCTGGGACGATTTTTGCAGTTGGTATATTGAATTTAGCAAAGACGAAATTACAGGAGGAAACTTTAGTGCGGACGCGGATGTTTCCGCCGAGGCGCTTTCTAATCTTGATGTCTCCGAACAACAAGCCGCCGCGCGGACGCGAATTATTACGATTCTCGAACAGGCTTTGCGCCTGCTGCACCCGTTTATGCCGTTCTTGACCGAAGAACTTTGGCAAATGCTGCCGGAAACAAATGCAAACCTCCATAATCCTGCTTATTCAAAAGCCGAAAAAACCATTATGCTGGCTGATTTTCCGCGCGGCGATGCAAGTTTGATTGATGAAATCGCTGAAGCGGAAATGCAAGCCGTTATTGATTTGATTGGCAAGATTAGAAACATTCGCGCTGAAATGAATATCAAGCCGAGCGAAAGAGTGACGATTTTAGTGGCGGCAAACGCGGATTTACAAAATGTTTTCGCGGCAAATGAAGCGCAGATTTTGAAGCTGGCGCGGTCAAACGAGTTAAAGCTTTCCGAAAAACTGGATGCCCCTCGACAATCTGCACGAGCAGTTTTGGCGGGCGGCGCGGAAGTCGCAATTCCGCTCGAAGGTTTGATTGACTTTGCCAAAGAAACCGACAGACTTGAAAAAGAGTTGGCAAAACTCACCGCCGAATCCGAAAAATTAAACGCGCAATTATCGAACGAAAACTTTGTCTCGCGCGCTCCGGCTGAAAAGGT
>JBDTZD010000173.1:0-4736 GCA_040005335.1 Pyrinomonadaceae bacterium
GCCCTCCGCCAAAACGTTGACCCGCAGATGGTCAAACAGCGCGAAGGGTGGCGCGATAGAAACGGAAACGTTCACATGGTTGATTACGTCGAATGGCACACGGTTGCGGATATTCTTGACCGTGTCGCGCCGCAATGGTCGCACCAGATTCGAGACATCAAACAAATCGGTGATACGGTTGCCGTGACTGCCGCGATTACAATTGACGGTGTGACGCGCGAAGGCATCGGTACGGGCAGTTTTGAAACCGAGATGGGCATTAAAAAAGCCGAACACGACGCACTTAAACGCGCCGCTGTTAAATTTGGAATCGCCCGCGAATTATATCGCCGCGAATCTGATGTGATCGAACGTGAAGGTAGTGGCAACAATCCTAATGGCGGTGGTTTTCCTGCCAACCCGGTAGCAAAATCTCTGGCGGATTTGGTCACTCCAAAACAGCTTGGAATGATTCGCGCCCTCGGACGCGAAAGCGGAGTGGATGCTGATCAGGAATGTGAAACTGTGATGTCGTGCAAAACCGACGAGCTTTCAAAAAAAGCTGCTTCCGCCTTTATTCAGCATTTGCAGGAAATGCAGGGACAAAATCAACAACAAGCGGAACGCGAACAAACAAACAATTACAACGGTTTGCGCCGCGTCAGCTAAAGATTAATTGAAATAAATGGCGAGTAGCTATCCGCTACTCGCCATTTTTGTCCTTATATCAAACAAATATGAAAAATGAAGTTTTCGAAGTGACGACGAGTTTAATCCAAAGTCGCCCAAAACCAAGAAAATCTCTTGGCTTTTTGGTAATCAAAATCACAAAACAACAAGAGGCAAATTATGAAAGGCTACAAAAAACCGGCACACGGCGAATTTTGCTGGATGGAGCTTGCTTCAAGCAACGATGAAGGTTAAATCAATCCATAATAATTGTTTTACAATCGCGTCGTAGCTGACTACGACGAAAAGCGGCGTGATAATTGATCGAACTAGAGCGGCAAAAAGCTTTTTGCCGCCTTTATTTTGCCTTCAGGACAAACTTTTGCGCTACAATCGAATCTTTAACCAAGCGCGTTAATCTCCCAACGTAATTTATATATAAATTGAAGGAGAAATTTGAAAATGAAATTACAAGCAATTTTGCTGGGTTTGATTATTACGACTGTTGCTTTTTTAGCAGCGGCTTGCGACAAGGTGACGGTGGCTCGATTGATTGATAATCCATCGAAATATGCAAATAAAGAGGTTGGAATCATCGGAACGGTTTCAAATAGTTACGGCGTAAGCATTCTCGGGCAAGGCGGCGGCATTTATAAAGTCAATGACGGCACGGGCAGCATTTGGGTGGTGACGCAGCGCGGAGTTCCGACCGAAGGCGCGAGAGTAGGCGTCAAGGGGAAAGTGCAAAATGGAGTCGTTTATAATGGCAAAAATTATGGTCTCGGGATGATTGAAAATGACCGAAAAATCCAGTAATTAGTAAGAGGGAATCGGTTTTGTATTCTGTTCTTTGCTGCCACCAGTTTACAATTACCGAATGAAATCTTTTATTTCAATTCTTGACGCGCAGTTTCGGCGTTTGCACGAACGTAACTGCGCGTTTATTTCTTTGGTTCCGACGGATAAGATTTATTGGCGCCCGCGCGAAAATCACAATGGTTTGCCCGTTTATTCATGCGGTGAATATATTTTGCGAAGCGCTGGAAAAATTGAGCAAACTTTCGGCGGCATCACAACCAAACTTTGGGATGATCCATTTGAATGGACTCTGCCGGAGGAGCTTTTTGACAATGCCAAAATTCTAGAATACCTGGGCGAAGTTGAGATAACGCGGGTAAAAGGTTTTACTCTTTTCGCGTCAGATGCAGATTTAAATAAAGAGATTCTCGCGGCTTCCGGACTTAAAACAATTTTTGCACTTCTCTTGGAAACTCTGGCACATGCGGAAAATTTTCAAGGGCGTGCTTTCGCCACCTTTCGATTATTTTCCGACGAACAATTGCCGCACTGATTTCCGGTCAGTCATTTTCTCGTTTATAATCGAACTTCAAACGATTTACTGTCGTAAGCGAAACATGCGGGTTTCTTTCCTACTTTCTTTGGAGCATCAAAAATGTATTGTCCAATTTGCGGTCAGCAGCAGGTTTCCGATATGACGCGCTTTTGTTCGCGTTGCGGGTTTTTATTAACAGGTATAGCTCAAGTTGTTGCCAATAATGGCAACGTCCCCTTTATCCAGCCTGAGTCCAGCATCCAGCTATCTTCACCGCGCAAAAAGGGAATCAAATTTGGAGGAGCGCTGATGCTTTCTGGCGTTATTCTAACGCCAATTGCCGCCATTTTAGCTGATGGCTTAAGAATTGAGAATTATGTTGTTCCGCTCATCGCAATTCTGACATTTTTGGGCGGTTTGCTGAGTATGGTTTTTTCGGCGCTTTTTTTAAGCGGATTGACGAGATATTCCCCGCCCTCGGAGGCAACTTCTTTAAATAATTTACAAAATGCTAATCATTTTTTTCAAAGCAGCCATAATAAAAGTGCTTTACCGCCGCAGTCCGCTAATTTCGATCCGGTTCATTCGACATACGTTCCGCCCGCGCAGCAATCCAACCCGGTGCGAGGAAGTTGGCGCGATCCCAATACTAATGAGCTGATGATGCAGCCGAGCGTCACCGAAGATACGACCAAACTACTCGAACAACAAGACCCAAAATAAAGTTTCTATCATTTTTTTTGCTATGCCGGAATTGCCGGAAGTTGAATTAGTCGCTCAATCGCTTAACAAACTGGTTTCGGGTCGCAAAATAGTCGCAGCCGAGCTTTTACGGATGCAACTCGCACCCGCAAACTCGCCGGCTGAATTTGCCGGGCGTTTGAAAAACTCAAGGATTGAGTTTGTTTTGAGACGCGGCAAACACATTTTGTTTTATCTTGATTCTGCCCAGGTTTTAATCGCGCATTTGCGAATGACCGGCCGGTTTTTACTACTGCCGGTAGAAAGAGAATTGCCAAAACACTCTCACGCCGTTTTTTATCTGGCAGACGAGGCACGGCTGGTTTTCCAGGATCAACGTCATTTCGGAATGATGAAAATCGTCGAAAAAAGCAAGTTGTTTGAGACTAAAGAACTTGCCTGCCTTGCGCCCGAACCGTTTTCCGAAGAGTTTTCTCTCGAATATTTTCGCGCAGCGTTAAAAACGTCGCGCCGCAATTTGAAAGAATTTTTGCTTGATCAAACTAAAGTTTGCGGTTTGGGAAATATTTACGCGGCGGAAGCGTTGTTTCTGGCAAACGTCAATCCTCAAATTGCGGCAGAAAAGCTGTCTGCAAAACGCGCTGCCGTGCTGCATGAGAAAATTCGTTTTGTCTTATCTGAATCTATCGAGCACGGCTCAACCTTAAATATTGATCCCGAAAATATTGACGGCAGCTACTATGGCGGTGTTTACGAAGGTCATTGGCGCGTTTACGACCGAGAGAACGAGGCTTGCCCAACCTGTGCGACCGCGATTAAACGCATTGTGCAAGGCTCGCGCTCAACGTTCTTTTGCCCAAAATGCCAGAAAAAATAACGTTTTGTTTTTTCGCTCTTTTGTGTTAGTTTTCTCTCCGCTTCAGGAGAAATCTCGAATGAAAAATCAAAAAATATGGTTGGTGTTGTGCGCCGCCTTTATTTGTGTGTTGACTGCGCCCGACAGTGTTTTCGCCTGCGCCTGCTGTGCGGAACCTGGAACTTATAGAATTTCCGCGCGCAAGCCCGACAACTACCAATTTGATTTACTTAGCAAAATGAAATTTGCTTCGGAAACCGAGCTTTATATGACCGAAGCGGGTGAGGACGGGGTAAAAGGACTGGATCAAATTTTTCAAAAATATACTTCAGAATCTTGGACGGCTGAATCAATATCGTTTGATCTGACAAATTCTTTTGCTAATAAAACGTGGAAACTCAGTTTCAAAAATGCCAAGGGACAAACCGGAGCGCTGTCTTTGCCGATTCCTGTGTCAATGGTTAATTTTGCGGCTGACATTCACGACGGACGAATTGGCGGTGGGGGCGGACCGCTGCTTTACAAGGAGTGGCGTTTTAAAGGAAATGTCGGGAGCGGAACGGGATTCTTTCAAAAGGGAATCATTGCCCCGACCACCTATTTTCTGGTTTTTCAGGGACGCGGCAACAATTGCGACAACGCCGAAGATTTTACACATTGGCGGGTGGAAATTAACGGCAAAAAAGCTGATTATGCTTTTTATGGCGAAATGAATGCGGGCAGCTAAAATCGTTAGCAAAAGCTTATGTACTTGACAGTTTAACGGCAAAATCGTATTACTTGCAGTTAACGAATCTAACGTGGCGAGTTAAGGCAACTTGCGACCACGCTAAACAAACGCTAAACAGCCAAACAAATCATCAATTTTTTGTTTGAGTCTCTGGCTGTACGGCACGAGGCTTTTTCTTTATTGTTATGAAAAATTTTCGAGACCTCTTAACCCGCGACGGCGTTCACATTTTTGATGGTGCAATCGGAACGCGCTTTTATGATAAAGGCGTTTACATCAATCGCTCGTATGACGAGTTGAATCTGACCGCGCCGGATTTGGTACGCGAGGTGCATGAAGAGTATGTACGCGCCGGAGCGGAAATTATCGAAACCAACTCTTACGGCGCGACGGCTCACAAACTGCAATCCTACGGTTTGGATAAATCCCTGCGCGAAATCAATCTGGCTGCCGCCAAAATTGCCCGC